>CAXEUS010000097.1:0-11922 GCA_963999385.1 uncultured Candidatus Poseidoniales archaeon
GTGAACGAATGAGTGTGAAGGAAATCCTGGATTCTCTCGAATGGGGCCCCGCCCCTGAGTCTGACGCATTCGCACGCGAATGGCTGGATGAGCACGGCCCTGACTTCGGGATGTACATCGACGGCGGATGGAGGCACGCTGCCAGCGGTGAGAGTTTCGAGACTCACAATCCGGCTGACAACCAGTTGCTCGGCACCATCTCTCAGGCAGGAGAAGAAGAGGTGAACGCGGCAGTCGCAGCCGCCCGATCCGCTCTACCCGGCTGGTCAGGCTCACCGGGTCATGTACGCGCCCGCTATCTCTACGCCATCGCCAGACAGGTGCAGAAGCACCACCGGCTGCTCGCCGTGCTGGAGACCCTAGACAACGGCAAACCGATTCGTGAGACCCGGGATGCCGATATCCCTCTGGTTGCACGCCACTTCTACCATCACGCCGGCTGGGCACAACTGTTCGACGAGAACTTTCCCGGCTACGGCCCCGTTGGTGTCTGCGGGCAGGTTATCCCGTGGAACTTCCCGCTGCTGATGCTCGCTTGGAAGATTGCGCCCGCGCTCGCTGCGGGCAACACTGTCGTACTCAAGCCAGCAGAATTTACCTCAATATCCGCTCTCGCCTTTGCCGCCATCTGCGACTCGGTCGGCCTGCCCGCAGGAGTTGTCAACATCGTTACTGGAGACGGGCGCACAGGGGCATTCATCACCGAGCACGAGGACATCGACAAGGTCGCTTTCACCGGCTCGACAGAAGTCGGGCGCATCATCCGCAAGGCGACCGCTGGCAGTGGTAAGGCGCTCACACTGGAACTTGGCGGCAAGAGCCCGTTCATCGTGTTCGAAGACGCTGACATCGACTCAGCGGTCGAGGGACTGGTAAACGCCATCTGGTTCAATCAGGGGCAGGTATGCTGTGCTGGATCGAGGTTGCTGGTGCAGGAATCGGTGGCGGAGAAATTCCACGATAAACTCCGCGCACGCATGGAGAAACTACGGGTTGGAAACCCAATGGACAAGGCGGTCGACATGGGTGCCATCGTCGACGAAGTTCAGCTCAACACCATCTCAGAACTCTGCCAGCTCGGCTGCGACGAAGGGGCTACGATGTGGCAACCGGACACCGAACTCCCCGAAGGTGGCTGGTTCTTCCCGCCCACTCTGTTCACGGATGTATCACCCGCTTCGACCATCGTACAGGAGGAGATATTCGGCCCGGTGCTGGTCTCGCTCACTTTCCGCTCCCATGAAGAGGCGATTGCGTTGGCCAACAACACCCGCTATGGGTTAGCCGGCAGTGTTTGGAGTCAAGATCTCGATACGGCGCTCGAGGTGGCACGAGCGATTCGCGCTGGAACCATCTGGGTGAACTGCACCAACCAGTTCGACGCCAACTCCGGCTTCGGTGGCTACCGTGAGTCGGGCTTCGGCCGCGAGGGCGGCCGCGAGGGTATGCACGCCTACATGCGACCGCTGAGTTCAGGGGAAGTTCCTGCGGCGGTGGCTACCGCAGAAACGGACGCTCCCGCACCGGCAGGCAATGACGACTCAGGAGATATCGACCGCACGGCCAAGATGTACATCGGTGGCAAGCAGAAGCGACCGGATGGTGGCTACTCACTAGATGTTCCAGGTGGACAGGTCGGGCGCGGTAATCGCAAGGACATCCGCGACGCTGTGGCCGCAGCAACCTCTGCAAGAGGCTGGGCTGGTGTGAACGCACACTCACGCGCACAGGTACTCTACTACATCGCCGAGAACCTCGAACAGCGAGCCGGAGAATTCTCCAGCAGAATCTCAGCAATCACCGGTTGTGATGACGAGAATGCGCAGGCAGAAGTGGCTGACGCAGTCTCCGAATGGTTCCGCTGGGCGGCGTGGGCGGACAAGTTCGACGGACGTGTGCACGAGACGACAATGCATGGACTGGTGCTAGCCCTCAACGAGGCGCTCGGAGTCGTCGGCGTCATCTGCCCCGATTCTCGGCCACTGCATGGATTCACCCGGATGGTAGCACCTCTGCTCGCCATGGGCAACTCCGTGATTGCCATCCCCTCGGAGACGAACCCGTTGGTGGCCACCGACCTCTACCAGGTTCTGGAGACTTCAGATCTTCCCGGAGGCGTACTGAACATCGTCACCGGTGTTCACGAAGAAATCGTTGGCACCCTTGCGGAGCACGACGGAGTCGACTCGGTCTGGTCCGGCGCTGGAGACATCGCCGCGGTGCAGGTGGCGAGTACGGGCAACATGAAGCGAGTCTGGGATGCAGACACCAACGCTGCAGATGAAGAACTGCTCAGAGCGGCGACCCACGTGAAGAACATCTGGTTGCCACACGGCGTCTGATTCTCGCGACTCGCGGACATCAGCGATGCGATTGCTCGAAATCACGCATGAACGATACAAGTGCCTGCACACTCTCTAGCGGACAGCCGTTGTAGAGGCTGGCACGAATGCCACCCACGCTCCTATGTCCCTTCAGGCCACCCATGCCGGCAGCCTCTGCCCCAGCTAGGAAAACCGGCTCCAAGGCGTCGTCATGAATCAACCACGTGACGTTCATCACTGAGCGTGAACCCTCTTGGGCATGCGGCCTCCAGAAATCCGTTCTGTCCAACTCCGCATACAACAGTCCTGATTTCTCTTGGTTGCGGGCAATCGACCCTTCCAGCCCTCCATTCTCTTCCAGCCAGTTGAACACCCGGTCGAGTACGAAGATTCCGAAGGTGTTGGGCGTGTTGAACAGCGAACCCTTGGCAGCGTGAACGGAATAGTCGAGCATGGTGGGCAGGTCGTCACCGACCCGTGAGAGTGCCTTGGGAGATAGAATCACCAGAGTAACCCCCGAGGGCCCCAGATTCTTCTGCGCACCCGCGTAGATGAGGTCGTGGGCTGAGATGTCACATGCTACACCGGCGATGTCTGAACTCGCATCGAGCAGCAGCAACTTTCCTTCGCTGTCTGGCAGATGATGGAACTGGGTTCCGTAAAGGGTGTTGTTAGACGTATAGTGGAGATAGACTGCGTCGTCACGCACGGCATAATCACCAACGGCTGGAACACTCTTGAATCCGTTCTCGGAATCATCCCAAATCGCCTGTGCATCCCCTACCCGATTAGCCTCCTTGAGCGCCTTCTGTGACCACCCCCCCGTCACGAGATAGTCCGCCTGCTCGCCCGGGCGCAGCAGGTTGAGTGCCGTCATGTAGAACTGCAGCGATGCACCGCCTTGCAGGAAGAGCACGGCGTAGTCCTCGGGAACTGAGAGAGCCCTTCTCACCCGCGCCATAGCCGAGTCGACCACGTTCTGGAAGGTCGGGCTGCGGTGCGACACCTCCAGCAGGCCGAATCCGCTCTTGGACAGGTTCGGAAGTGCGTCACGACATTCCTCTACCACAGACAGAGGAAGCACCGCTGGGCCGGCGCCGAAGTTGTGGATACGAGCGCTGCCTGACATCGACCAGAGGGCCGCGGCACCGGTCTTTGAGTGCATCGGCGGGTGAGAGGTGGGTTCATTTCACAGCGACTCGACGCATGCACATGGTCAGGGTGGGTCTCGTGATGCTGCAAGGCGCCCGCCATGTCCACGTAGAGACATTGGAGCGGGCAGCACAGGAGGCTGGAATAGAACTAGAGTTGCACGAACTCAGAACTGACGCTGACCTGTTCGAAAGTCGCCCGGAGGCGTTCGTGCTGCCGGGTGGTGAATCGACTACCATGCGGCTTACTGGAGGAGTCGATGGCAGTGGATTGCTTCCAGCCCTGTTCGCCTGGCTGCGCGCCGACCCAGAACTGCCTGTGCTCGGAACATGTGCTGGAGTCATCCTTCTGGCTGATCCGCAGGATGGTGGGGAACCGTTGATTGATTCCACAGTAGACCGCAACGCCTACGGCCGGCAACAAGATTCGTTCCAATCCGAACTCGAAATATCCGGTATCGGTGATTCTGGCACCTTCTCAGGCGTCTTCATCCGCGCACCCCGCTTCGCTGAGATAAGCGCTAACGACACTGTCGTTGCGAAACATCGAGACGAGGTGGTGGGTGTCCGTAATGGTGCCAGGCTGGCTCTGACCTTCCATCCTGAACTATCGGGCGACACCACCTTCCATCGTTGGCTGCTCGAAGCGGTCTTGCTGCGAGCGACGGCTTGAAGCGAGAACGTGGACCCGGTGGAACCGGTGACCTGGTGAACATCCAACTTCGTGTGACGTCGCTTCCCGACCTCGTCGAGCCGCCTAGTTGCGAGGACACCGAAGGCTGCCTGCAATGCCAGCAGGGCTCGAAACTGGTGCTGTTCGTCACCGGTCACTGCCACTGGAAATGCGATTACTGTCCACTGTCCGAGAACCGGCGTGAAATCGACTACATGTATGCCAACGAACGACGCTGTGACCCCGACGACTGGGAAGCCGTGCTTGAAGAAGCCCGAGCGATGAACGCTACCGGCACGGGCATTACGGGCGGAGACCCGATGATGGACCGCGAACGAACTCTGGAGTCGATTCGCCAACTGAAGCGGGAATTCGGTGAACAGCATCACACCCACATGTACACCAGCATCCCCTTCCAGCCCGCGCAGGCAACAGCATTGGCCGAAGCTGGGCTGGACGAGATTCGTTTCCATCTGCTCAATCTCGAACTCGAACCCTATCTCGACAGTATGCTGGCGTGTGAGCAGGCGGGCATGAAGACCGGCGTTGAACTCCCTTGTGAACCGGACCAAGAGGAGAGACTGCTGGAACTTCTAGAGGAGATGAGAGACGCACCGATATCCTTCCTCAACCTCAACGAACTTGAGATTACGGTGGGTAACCTCGACAACATGGAACTACGCGGCTTCAATATCTCCAACGAGTTGACTGCTGGTGCAGAGGGTTCTGCTGAACTCGCAACCCGCATGCGTGCGCGTGTGCAACACGCGAATTCTCACCTCCCCGACCCCGAAGATGGAGTGGCCCGCACTGCATACGATTACACGGTCAAATTCTGCACGGCCACCTACAAGGATTCAGGCCAACTGCGCCGCAGATTCCTTCGCCGTGGTGAAGCAACCATCGCCCCCTACGAGCAACTCACCGAGGATGGGACAATCGTGTTCGGCTCAATCTACACTGCACCTGAAGATGTCCAGGCACACATGCAGGAAATCGTCAGTGAATTCGATCTGCCTGAGGCGTGGATGCGTTGGGACGAGCAGAATGGTCGTCTAGAAGTACCGTTACTACTAGCCGAGGAGATTGCTGACGAGATTATCGCTCCCGCCGCACTGGTCGAGGTTCATCCTACTCACGAACGACTCGAAGTCAGTCTGGTTTGGCTGAACGACCACCGCCCGTAGCGTCGGCTTGATGAAGGTCGGGCAGGTCGCTGGCTCTGATGAGCGACGATGCGGAGCAGCCTGCTGAGGCGGATGCGGCCGAAGAGAAACCTGTCGTAGAAGAGGAAGCAGAACCCGAATTGACTCTAGAGGAGATGGTCGAGAAGTTGACCGGAGAGTTGGCACAGGCGAGGGCGGAATTGACCTACCGAGATGCGGACATCGTCAACCTGAGGCGCAGGCACTCCCAGGAGCGTGGAGACCTGCTCAGACATGGCGGCCGGGCACTCGCCAACCGACTTCTTCCTGTGCTGGATAACTTCGATCGTGCATTGGAAGCGATTCCCGAAGAGGCGGACGATTCCGTCGCCCAAGGTATCTCACTGACACGCCAGTCATTCTGGGCTGCGCTTGAAGCGGAGGGGGTCACAATCATCGAATCTGCTGGCCAAACGTTTGACCCCAACCTGCACGAGGCGATCACGACTCTGCCGGCAAGCGAAGAACATCCAGCCGGAGTCGTGATTGACGTGCTCGAGACCGGATACATGCTTCACGACAGGGTGTTGCGACCAGCCCGTGTAGTGGTAACCTCTTCAGATTGAGGCGGCGAGCACCCCCCTATGACCGACGAGGAGGAATCCGGTGGAAGCCGCCGCTGGGCGGGCGAACCGCGTAGGTTGCGTACGGTTGCGGTGGCACTGATTACCATCTACATCGGCTCCCTGTTGCTCATCTATGTCGGTGCGCCCAACCAACCCATCGACGTATTCCCGACCGAATGTCCTGATGATTCCCAGAACTGTGCGAGACTCGCTCCCAATCCCTACCGTGGCGACAACCTGAGCGAACTCCGCTTCAACGCCAGCAAGGAGGAAGTGTTCGCTGCTACGCTAAATTGGATCGAATCCGAACCACGCACACACGTACTGACTGAATCAGAGCAGGTCGGCTACATCCACTCCGTGTTCCGGTCGTTCGTGTTCCGTTTCCCTGACGACATGCTGGTGCACGTCCACTGTGACAACGACCAGACCGGTGTGTGGATTCATTCCGAGTCCCGCATCGGCGTCTACGACCTTGAAGTCAACAACGAGAGAGTCGCTGATCTCAAGCAGTACCTAGAATCCCAACAATGGGAATCGAGCAGTTGCACTGTCTGATGCTCAGCAAGGGCGATATCGAGACAGGAGCCACCTCACCCGACAGGTTCCACTGGGACGCCCATGAACGCTAGGCGAGCATGCCAGCCGTTATCGATGATCAATCTGCTCACAGACTCAGGAATCGTTGCCTTGGCGACTTCGATGGCCGCCTCATGCTCGTTGACCGTCGACAGCATCTGCAGGGTGTCGCGGATGCGCCAACCCTCGTAGTCATCCCGCTGCATCAACTCGACGTTCACCACAGGCCATCCGGAGTCCGAGTAAAGCTCGGCGGTAGATGCATCGCTGGTGAACAAGATTCCGGGTCCACCATGGTAGTGGGATGCATGCTCGACCCAGTTTGGTGGATCATCGATGTCCGGAATAGCCACCACCTCCAAGCGACCCTCCTCGTGCGGTGCGCAATCCTGAACCCAAGCGCGCACCATCTGCTCTCGCTCCTGCGCACTCCACGGATTCACCAGATCCTCAGGTTGATTGGAGGAGCCGAGCGCGACTCTGACCGGAAGTTCAGAAGGTAGATCTGGGTGGCTGAACGCCTGCTCGAGCAGCCATGCGTGTCCGCGATGGAATGGTTGGAAACGACCCAGTAGCACGATTCCAGAAGATGGGGGGCGCTCTGGAGGAACGGGAAGCAAGGGAAGTTCAGCCGGTGACTCTTCCATCATTCATTCCTCCTCAGATTCTGGCAAACCGTCATGCAGCAGCCGCTTCAAATTGAAGTCCCCGAATCCCCAGTCTGTCGCCGATGACCAATCTCGACCCACCAACAGCAGCAGGTCGTCGTCTTTCTGCAGCCGATTAGCCAGATGATGCAGTGCCTCGGTATGGCGTAGGTGACTCTGCATGGTAGGAAGAATATGTGCATCGGCATCTGCTTCCAGAGTCTCGCCGAACTGTTCCCGCCGTTGCATCCAATCGAGAACCACGGCTTCACCGAATTCTCCTACAGGCATCTGACGGATGCGCTCCAGAGCCTGCTCCCACACCGACCTGCGGTAGAGACCACGCTCTCCCTGACATTCTTCGCCACAATATGGCTCAATGTAGAGGTATCCTCGCCCCTCGATGCACCTCCACTCTCCTGCACTCGCCCAATCAGCCAGTTGCAGCATACCCGCTGCCAGATGGTCGGAGTCAACCTCTCCATCGTTGCGCAACCGGCGCAGATGAGAGATGCAATTACAGTCATGCTCGGGAAAAGGCAGCGGTTCCATCCAATCGAGGATATCCGCTTCAAGATCGATGTCAAAGCTACGATTGAGCACCTTATCTGCCTCTGGGCGTAGGTCGCGCAGTTCCCTACGTTCCAGCCCCTGCTCCAGTTCAGACCACTCGGATTCCAGCAGATGCCGCCAACTAGGACGATGCACCAAGCGGGCAATCATCTCGACGGCCATGTCCTCTCCAAACCCCGTTTACACCCGGATGCCATCAAGCCTACCATTGGGCACAGCCTAGGAAATTGTCCTTTGAGAGCGTCTGATTGAAGAGGGGGCGTCAGCCGAGAGCGGTATTAGCGCACCCGTGAGCGTGCCGTCGAGGAAGAATCATGGCGACTATCGAGGAGCAGATTGCCGAGATTCAGGCGGAAATCGATAAGACGCAGAAAAACAAGGCGACGGAGCATCATCTTGGAAAGTTGAAGGCGAAAATCGCGAAACTGAAGGGTGAACAGGAGAAGCGTCAGGCACATGCTAAGTCTAGTGGACCGGCCAAAGGATTCGAAGTCAAGAAATCTGGCGATGCGACGGTATCTCTGGTCGGTTTCCCGAGTGTGGGAAAGTCGACTCTGATCCAACAGGTCACAGATGCACATTCGGAGACCGGAGGTTACGCATTCACCACTCTCACCTGCATCCCGGGAGTGATGGAACACAAGGGTGCGCGCATCCAGATTCTCGACCTGCCCGGACTGATTAAGGGGGCAGCAGACGGCAAGGGACGCGGTAAGGAAATTCTCGGGGTCGTGCGCACATGCGACATGGTCCTCTACATCCTCGACCCGTTCCAGGAGATGCATCTACCCGTACTGCACCGGGAACTCGAACTAGCAGGCATGCGCCTCAACCAACCCCCCCCACAGGTGTTCATCACCCGCCTGCAGAAAGGTGGAATTGAGGTCCGCTCCACCGTCGAGCAGACCCACCTCACAGTTGAGCAGATGCGCGACATCGTCCGCTCGTTCGGATACACCAGCGCGCTGGTCACGCTCAGAGTCGATGCGACCGCAGACATGCTGGTCGACACGATGGCAGGAAGTCGTGTCTACTCGAAGGCGGTAGTGATCATCAACAAAATCGATCTCGCCACTCCAGAGGACATTGCCGCCATCCGAACGACCCTCCCCGAAGGTTGGCCAGTCCTGCCCATATCGGCGGTTACCGGCGAAGGAATCGAGGAAATGAAGGACTTCATCTACGATAATCTGGGATTCATGTCAATCTACCTCAAGCCTCAGGGACAAGAGGCAGATCTGGTTGAACCGCTCATCGTCAAGGACTCTAGCACCGTTCAGGATGTGTGCGCCACATTACATCGTGACTTCGTGCGCAAGTTCCGCTACGCACGCGTGACGGGACCTTCTGCCAAGTTCGACTGGCAACGAGTCGGGCTGCATCACCACCTGATGGATGGCGACCTGCTCAGCATCATCATGCGCCGCTGAGCAACGTTTGACTCTCAGTCGGTTACTGGGAGCAAGACCGTGAAGGTAGAGCCGACATCGGTCTCACTAGCGACCTCGATTGTACCTCCGTGCATCTCGATGAAGTGCTTGGTAAGTGCGAGGCCAAGACCAGTTCCTGGCTTAGGACGCCCTGATGGCCCCTTCACCTGAACGAACTCAAGGAAAATCACCTGCAGGTCATCTTGACTCATGCCGACCCCGCTGTCCTGCACCTCGATGCACACGGAATCCCCTAGATGCCTGCTGAACACCTTGACCTCGCCCCCTTCGTCAGTATACTTGACTGCGTTCGATATGAGATTGAGGACAATCTGTCTGAGCGCACGCGGGTCCGCTTGCAATTCACCTAGGTCACCTAGGTCAGTCGTGAGTTTCACCCCTTTCTCAATGGCGGTGGCACCGAGGATTACGACCGCTTCATCGATTATCTTCGAAGGAAGTGTCGCTTCGGTGTGCAACTCGAATCGGCCGGCGACTATCTTGGAGATATCGAGCAGTTCGTCGACCAGGGATAGCAGGTGGTCGCACGATGAGCGGATTGCTGTCAGGCTGTCGTGCTCGAATGTGCCATCATCGGATGACTCGAGCATCAGTTCAGTGTAGCCTACGATGCCTTGCAGTGGCGTGCGTAGTTCGTGGCTCATCCCCGAGTAGAATCCGAGCCGTTGCTCTTGACTAGACTCCAACTCACGCTGCAGCGCGACCATCTCGGACACCTCATGGAACACCGCCACCGCTCCGATGAGGCTGTCATCACGACCATGCAGCGGTGATGCTGACAAACGGAAGTGACGTGCATCGTCTCCCGTCCCACGGCTCACGGCCACACTTCTGACGGAAGTTCCGTCGCGCAGAACTTCAGTTACGGGGAAGGACTCCTTTGTCACGGGAATTCCTTTCTCATCCATCCAATCGAACTGGCTGACGAAGTCGGCTAGAGTCAACTCAGGGGCATACTCCAAGCCGACACGAGTTCGAGCGACATCGTTCAGAAGAACCACGCGGCCGGACATATCGACGACTGCGACTCCGGAGTTGATACTGTGCAGGATATTGGTCAACTGCTCGCTACGCTGATGTAACGCATCCAGTAATTCCTCTGCATCGGGCATCTTCTCTCCGACCATGTCCACACTCCCTCAGTGTGGCGACGAGGCTGTCGACTGCGTATCACATCTGCGGCAACAGTACAGCAGAGCATTGAATAGCGACTCGGGCATGGACGAGAGCCGGAGCGATGTGAATGGACCGACGCTTTCCCCGAATCGGATTGGGCGCACTGTTCGTCGCGGCCACGCAACTGTTTGGCTTGGTGTTCAACGGGTTGATTGGATGGTTCCCCGGTGGATTGCTCGGTTCAGGTGATTGGGGAATGAAGTTCCACATCTATCCGTATCTTCGCCAGACACTTGGCCTGCCGTACAAAGACGCATTCTGGTCAGATGCCGGTGCGCTCACCGGGCAGGAGTACGCCATGCTGGTTCTGATGCTGATAACAGGAGTCATCGGATACATCGGCACGCGAGAGAGGCCGGCTTTCGACGGACCGGAGAAGATGAGCTACGAAGACCAGCGCGATGCGCTGGAAGCGGGCGCGGTTGGCATAGCACGGCCCTCGGGTCTGTCCGTGATCAATCCGACTACCGCTGCAATCGTGGACAGCGTGATTGGAGGAGATGATGGCCCCGCAGGAGATGTGATTACACGCGCGCTCGGGGAGATGGCGGTGGTGGCCGCTGAGATTGCGCCCGAGAGTTCCGACGATAACGAAGACATCCCAATGCTGGACAGTCGCTATACTGTAAGCATAGACAGTGAACCAGAGCCATTGGATATCGATGAGACTCTGAGTGCGAGCGACGATGATGATGACTGGGCGGAGGACTGGCTATCTCCAGAGGGAGATGATGATTCTGCACCGGCTGAAGTTCCGAAGGAAGAGATAGTGGTGGATTTGACGCAGGAGTTGGATCCAGTTGACGATGAACTGCCAGAATTGGAAGTGGTTGCAGCAGCGATCGGATCTCAGGCAGAACTTTCGGTACCGGTCGTAGAATCAGAACCGCGCACTGGACCGCGCGTAGGTGCAATGCCGGTGCGCCCTGAAGGGCTTCCCTCAGCGGCTGAATGGGATCTCGAAAACGAATGTTGGGTGCTGTTTGGACGCCCTATCAAGATGGCCGAACTGCCAGAACCAGCACGGCAGAAGCCAGAATGGGCCCAGAAGTCTGAGGCGCCGGCGAAACTCCCCACCGTTCCAAGCCCTCCGAAGAAGGGTCTTCCTACCATACCCGGTACATCGAAGACAGTGAGTTTGCCCAGTCTGCCAGCGCTGCCTCGACGTACCTAGGTCCATCAGCGACGCTGGAGGGGCGAGCGCCAACATGATGGCGAGTCGGCCTGTGCGAGCCGCTGATGGCAGACGCTGCTGGAGATGGTCTGGCGAGTGCATTCGAGGAACTGCTTGAATCACCACAGGGTGAGTTACTGACAGCTACCAGCGACATGCTACGCAGTCACGTGAAGGCGTTTGTTGCACTGTTCTTCCTGACAATGGTCGTTGGCTACCCGCTCGGGGGCGAGGCCATCGAATGGCTGGTGGAGCAAGAGGACCTCGTACCTGCTGGCGTCGAGATTGTCGTTCTTCAGCCGCTGGAACTGGTGATACTGCAACTGCAACTTGCCGCGCATCTAGCGATTTCCGCGGTGGTGTTGGCACTGATTATCGATTTGGCGTGGAACGCTGGTCGCAA
>CAXEUS010000098.1:0-5089 GCA_963999385.1 uncultured Candidatus Poseidoniales archaeon
AGATTAGCGCCTACTGGGTATCTGCTGGTGGAACCGTCTGATGCGCGTACTCGCGTTTGAGGACGGGTGCGACATCGTCGAACTGCTAGAGCAAGAGGGGGTCGCAACAGTTGATCTGGAACTGGTTCAGCATTGGGACACCCTAGATTTCTTGGACAAGATTCGAGAGTTTGCGCCTGATGTTCTGTTGCTCGACCATTTCATTCCCCCCACCAAAGGTCTCGCGGTACTCCGGCAGTTGAACGAGGCTGTCGGTGCGGGTGAGATGCAGCGTCCTGAGTTAATCGTAGGCATGAGTTCTGCCTCGATGGCCAATATGAGGATGCTCAAAGAAGGTGCAGACCATGGCATTCTGAAGTACTCACTGGCCACTCTCGACTTCTGGCCGCGTCGGTAGGATTGAGACACCCGACCGTCTACGACGGTCGTGTCAAGTGAGCAATTGAGACTCCAACGGACGTTCTGCCTAGTGCTCGTACTACTGCTGACGACCTGTCTGCTGGTACCGAGCGCCAGTGCGCAATTGGGGCTCAGAAATCCGCAGCAGGTGCACCTTTCGCTCACCGACGACCCTTCTGAGATGACGGTTACATGGGTGACCGAACTTTCCGCTGGCAATGAGGTAGAATGGGGTCTTTCAGAGGGGGCTCTGGAACAGAGTGCGACCGGTAGCAGCAGGATGTACGAGTGGACCGTCAACATCCACAGTGCAACGATGACCGACCTGTCACCGGACATGGAGTACTACTTCCGGGTCGGAGGTGATTCAGGCTGGTCTGGGATATCCTCGTTCAGGACAGCAGCGAACGACAGCGTCCATATCGCTGCCATCGCCGATCACAGCACTTCGAGTGAGGCCGAAACCACCGTGCAGCAGTTGATTGATGCCAACGTCACACTGGTCACTCTGTCAGGTGATTTGTCGTACGCCAACGGCTATCAGCCCACATGGGACGAATGGGGGGAGATGATCGAGCCTTCCGCCCGCCGCGCACCCTGGATGTTCGCCCCGGGCAACCATGAGGAAGAGGCGCTATGGGGATTCTCAGCCTATGAGACCCGCTTCAGTCGTCCGGATTCCAGCAGTGGCTCACCCTTCTGGTACTCTTTTCACCACGGCCCGGTGACCATCGTTTCCATCTCCAGCGAACACGAATATACCGAGGGGAGTCCACAACTGGAGTGGCTAGATGAGGAACTAGCACATGCGAATGCGAGCCGGGAAGCGTATCCCTGGGTCATTCTAATCGGGCACAAGCCGATGTACTCGTCTAACTCCTATCATGGAAGTGAAGTCGCCTTCCGCGACGCGGTCGAGTACCTGCTGGTGAACCACTCTGTAGACCTAGCCATATGGGGACACGACCATTCCTACGAGCGCACCTATCCGGTGGTCGCGGAGGAAGTGTTTGACATTGGGGGCCAGAACGGAACGGTGTTCGCTTCACCCACTGCTCCCATCCATCTGGTCGTCGGTACTGCTGGACAGTCTCCGTACGATGATTTTGACGACCCGCAACCAGAATGGTCTGCCCATAGAGAAGCTTCCTACGGCGTAGCACTGCTAGATGTCAACAGGTATTCTCTCAAACTGCAATTCCAACTCTCCGATGGCTCGATTGGCGATGAAATCACGCTGAACCGTGAGATTCCACTCAACCCGACCAAACCTGCCCCGAAGAAGGGCTTGCTTCCTGCCGCTGGACTGCCACTCATATTGCTAGCCACGACGCTCGCAGCGGTCTACTCCCACGGGAACCAGTCGTCCTCATCAGGCGGGCGATACCACCACTGCCCTTCATCGTCCTGCCACCATTCGACCCCGTCGTCGTCGACTCGATTTGGTTCATCACCCGTCTGAGCAGCCGGTGCATCAGCATCGACTCCCTGCTCCTCTAGGATTGCTCGCTTGACCTGGTCAACCTCTTCGTCGACATCGCGGAACACTCGATGAATGGGGTCCTGCGAACGGAGATTGACGTGGTCCCCAGAAGTAATTGCATCGTCGCTCTCTTGGTAGAACTCTTCAGCCATCTTGCGCTTGTATTCATCATACTCGTCGGAACCCCATGATCCTTGAAAGGAATCGGAGCTGGTGCGCATCAACCGGTCTAGGTTGACCTCATCACCAATCTCTAATTCAGGAGCATCGGGCATCTTTTCTTCATCATAGAACTCGTCTGAATCATCCTCGAGTTTCTCATACCTGTTTCCATCCGGATGAATTTCCTCTACTTCCTCTAGCAGTAAGTCATGCTCCTCTGCATCGATGCGTTCCTGATCGTACTGTTGGCGGATGATGAGTGCGAGATTGTCGAATTCTCTGCTGAGATTCTGTTCGGCAGTCTCCTCGTGTACCTTCTCAATCTGGTTCATCAGGCGATCATAGGGGCTACCAGTGATGCTGCCGAGCATCTTTCCAAGTCCCTTTCTCTTGCGCGCCATCGATTGACCCCGATTCGATTCGACCGCCAACCCTGTTAAGGATTCACCGCCGACAAGTGTCCATGGTAGACGCTTGGCTGGCCGAAGCGATGTCCGCCTACAACGCAGAATCGCTAGCCAATCGCGACGGTTACCGTGGACTCGTTCACATCCCGGGAGATGTTCTCGAGACAATTCTACTGTGGTCGCTGGAGTCGCTTCCCGACGAGATTCTCGTTGGCCTCGATGCAGATACGAATCGTGCTCATCGGGATGAAGTAGACGAGTTGTTCCGCGGCGTTGACCACGAAGACGGTCTGTTCGCCGGGGAAGGTCAGGTCCTCGGCGATGTGACCATCGTCAATAGAGGGGATTCGTGGTCAGTACACCATGTTCCAGAGGAATGGACTGACGGAATCTTCGCTGAATCCCGCGGCCCGCGCGGAGGTCGGTTCATCCACTGGCTACACACCCACCCTAACGCGGTGGCTATCCCCAGTGAGCAGGATGCGGACGCGGCTCAGCACACACTGGGTGTCGACATGATACTCGGCATCGAATTCTCTCCCGAAGGTCCGTTACCTTGGTTCGAGGACACCGAAGGAGTGAGGCGGCGATTGCAGCCCGACGAGGTGGCTCCGGTCAGAGAGAAGCGTGGTTGGGGTGGGTGGCGCAGAAAGAGACAGCGCCCAATTCTTGGGGTGGCTCCGACTGGTCACCGTATCCACGGATTGGAACTGATTTCGTTCCACAGGTCTGGTTGTGGAATCAACGTCATTCTCGTGGATGAAGATGGATTCCCCTATGGTTGGGATGAACTCAGCATTTGATTATCTGAACACGTGCTCGCGATAGTGGACGAGTTCAGCAATCGAATCCTTGATGTCTTCAAGGGCGCGATGACCACCAGATTTCTCGTATGCTGGTACTTCTGGATACCACCGTTTAGCGACTTCCTTGATGCTGCTGACATCGATACTGCGGTAGTGAAGATAGTCGTGTAACTCCGGCATGTAGCGCCTGAGGTAACGCCGATCCTGTCCGATGGTGTTGCCGCACAGCGGTGACTGCCTCCGACTGCAATGCTCCATGATGAACTCCAAGGTCTGCTGTTCCGCTTCCTCCTCGGTCACTTCGCTGGCGCGCACACGCTCGATGAGGCCGTTCCCAGTGTGGTGGGTGACGTTCCACTCGTCCATCAGTGCCAGTTGTTCCTCGGACTGGTGGATGGCGAGGCTTGGTCCCTCGGCGATGATGTTCAACTCTGAGTCGGTGATGAGCGTGGCAATCTCGATGATGCGGTCGACCTCAGGGTCGAGTCCGGTGAACTCGCAGTCAATCCAGACAAGGTTCGGTTCAGCCATTTCCCTACGGCGTTGGACGCCCCTCATAGGGGTTCGCACTACGTTCGCCGGAGGTCATGATGAAAGGCGGAGGGTGAGAGAGAGCGGCATTCGGAGGTGCTGTTCTGGAGGAGAGAGAGGTCGGCTTCATCGAACTCCTGCGGGTGAACCCGGTGTTCAGGCGCTATTGGGGTGCCAACGCGATGTCGATGCTGGGTGAGTGGTTCAACACGGTCGCCCTGTTCGTACTCATCGACACCATGAGCGGCTCCTCAGAGCTAGCGCTCGGTGTGCTGTTCATACTGCGTATGTTCGCGCTCGCCTTCCCTCAGTTGCTCACTGGTGTTCTTGCCGACCGCTACTCGCGCAAGTGGTTGATGGTGCTCTCCAACCTAATCAACGCGGTTGCCGTCGGATCCCTGCTGTTCGTCCCACCTGAAGGGCCAATCTGGTACGTCTACGCCGTCGCCGCCGGGATGCAGGTGATGCACGCGGTCTACATTCCAGCCGAGAACGCGGCGATTCCGAACATCACGAAGAAGAACGAGTTGCTGACCGCTAACGCCCTCAACTCCGGAACCTGGTCAGCATCACTCGCAATCGGTGCCTCACTCGGCGGCTTTGTTGTCGCCGCATACGGAGTCGAGGTTGCATTCATCACCAATGCAGTCACGTTCCTGTTAGCCGCACTGGTGATTGCCACCATCGACATCCCACAGCGAACGGAAGAGAAGCCTGAAGGGTCGTTCATCGCATCCAGCCTGAGTCAGGTAGCCGACGGAATCAGAATCATCTGGAGTACTCCGCGTGTGTACCGGGTGATCACTGCCAAGGCGCTGTGGGGATTGTTTGGTGGTGGCCTGATCTACATGCTCATCCTAGTGGGTACGAAGATTGGAATGGGTGAGATTGCAGCCGGCATCGGAATCCTGTTCGGTGCGCGAGGACTAGGAACTGGTCTGGGACCGATTCTTGCCCGTTACATGTTCACAGACCGCTCACGCTGGCCGTTCCTGCTCGGATGGCTGGTCTCCATCTGTGGACTCGCCTACACACTGATTGCCTTCATGGAGTGGACTCCGTTAATTGCCGTCTTCGTCGTATTCGCTCACGCCGCCAGCGGTACCAACTGGGTGTTGTCGACCGTGCTGCTGCAGGAACGCTCGGAGGACGAATGGCGCGGGAGGCTGTTCTCGGTCGACTTCCTGTTGATGACCTTCGTCTACGCATTCTCGGCGCTGGTCGCCAGCCTATTGCTGGAGTACACGGACCTCACTCTTCGTACAACGGTGCAGATTTTCGCTATCGGGCAGTTGCTCTCC
>CAXEUS010000099.1:0-3605 GCA_963999385.1 uncultured Candidatus Poseidoniales archaeon
GAAATCAACTCCTCCTCGACACCGACCAGTGAGCGGTCTCCCACAATCAGATGCAGATTTTCCACCGCGGTCGCATGCCGAGCGTTTACCGCTTTCTCCGGCTCTAGCAACAGGGTTCTGGTTCCAGCAGTAACTCGACTCTTGTCAATGCCCATCCCGGTGGCACAATTTCCCTGCGCGTCACAATCGATTACCAGCACTCGATTGCCGAAAGTCGCCAGATGGGCAGCGACGTTGATGACAGTGGTCGTCTTTGCCACACCTCCCTTCTGATTGATGACGGTGACCACGCGAGCGCGGCCGTCTGGAGTAGGTTCGGAGTCCGGCAGGTCGAGTGCTGGACGGGGCACGGCCTGACCGATTTCTGCTTCCTTTGATGGAGATGGGAGTTCTTCCTCGGTGAATTCGACATCGAGAACCAGAGGTGCGGTTTCCGCTTCAGGCAGCGATTCATCCTGGCGCGCCTCATCGCTGGAATCGTCACTCATAGATGCCACCCGGCGCCATCCGGCTTGCAACCACCTTTCAGGGTGACGCCATCTATCAGGTGCCTAGTCACGAATTAGAGGAACTAACAGTCCAGCCGACCATACGCGCATGTTCTGCATCGATAGCATAGGTTAGAGTGTGTGAGAATCCATCTGACTCCCACTCTCTATCACCGGTGACCGCGACACCGCCTTCTTGAAAATCATCGAACAGCGAGGAGAAATCAAACACATCACCGGAATCGGGTGGCACCTGCAGACGGTACCCGATGCTCACATCATTGCGTAGTTCGCCAGAGGTGAGAATCTCGCTTGCCAGAACTGGATAGCGATTTTCATCTGTCAGCCGCTGCTCCACTTCACCGATACTGAGTGTTTCTGGAATACCTTCTCGTTTGAAATCAGGTGTGTCGTTGGAATCGTAACCATCCTTCGTGACCACCTGACAGGTCCCGTCTATGTTGGTGCGCTCGACGATGACCCAACCAGCTCCATTCGCATCGACCCATGAGATATTCCACTGTGGTGCCCCCTGCCCGCGCTCGTCGTGAGCCATCCAGACATAGCCACTGTTCCCGAGCGCGGTCGCCGCCTCGCTAGCTTCAGCAGCATTGGTGATGATGCACTGCACCCCTGCTTCCAGCATCCACCCCCTAGACGTCTCTCCCGTACTGGCGTTGTCGGGCATGTGCAGCCCCTCTTGGCCCCACGCTTCACTCGGTGTTGGAACGTCATCTCCTGTGCGAGGTCTGCCACCATATCCGGCGCCCCAGTCAATCAGTCCCGTACCCTCTGAATGAGTAGTGCGCGTCATCGTGTAGCGCAGTTTGAGCGCACCATCGGGGAAGGCTTGGTCGAGTACCAGTTCCGTTAGCGCTCCGCAGGTGGGTGAATCGTGACGTGGCTTCTCGATCTTCATGTCGACCTGCTGCATCACAGGCCACGGAGAGTTGGGGACCACGTGCAGGGTCATCTGCGCGTGTCCGAGACATTGCTCGACATCGGTGTGCTTCACGTAGACATTCAAGCCGAGGTTGCCAGACGTTGGGATTACATCTCCTACAGTCCATTCCCAGCCATCGTGAGTTCCTGTGTTTCCGGGTTTGAGCAAGGCGTTGCCAAACAGAGTGTGCAACTCTACCGGCTTGAGCGGGAGCAGCAGTTCGGGAAGATATTCCGTGAGCGAGTCGGTGGGAAGGCCGTAGGAAACAGCACGGTTGCGGTTGATGACGTCGTCCCTCTCTAGTGTTACTTCGGTATCGGAACGGAGCAGGGTCTTGCCGGTGACTTCGGTCCAGGTGGTGGACGTCTGGTCGAAGGCATATCCGGACTGCTCGAACGAGGTGGTGCATTTGTCGAGTGGTCCGAGCGTCTTACCAGAGAAGGTTGCTGAGAGGCTGTGCTCGAGTTCCTGCTCGATAGAGAGGAAGGTTCGACCGTACGGTCCTTGCGCCTTCACAGTACCGATGAGATTGGTGTCGCTGCCATCGATTAACTGCGAGGATGTGCCGCGGGTGACGGCGACGTGACCGACTCCTGCGAACGAAATGTGCATCTCGGTGCACACATCCTGTAGCGCTCCTCCGGTGGCATCGTCTAAGGCACGTACCATCTCTTCACCTTCGATGTCCATTGAACCGCTGTTGATGGAGAAGTCCATTCGATCCCCGTAGGTCATCGGTTCAGCGATGAACGGATCGAGGCGAGTCGTGTAGTACCAATAGCCACCACCCGCAAGCAGAATGAGAACCATCAGCACTGCCAGTGTGCTTGGTCGAGTGAGTATGTTATGGGTGCTACGTGTAACCTGAGCGGCAGCGTCGAACGGCGAGATGGGCTCAGGTGTGAACACCTCCTCAACTTCGATGATGTCCGCTTCGAGAATATCCGCTTCGAGAATATCCGCTTCAAGGATTTCAGCCTCCAGCACATCGCTTTCATCTATTGCGGGAACGGTTTCCTGCACCTCAGGTGTCACGGTATCGGTGTCGTCATCGTCGAGGATGAGAGCATCTGCGTCATCTGAGACATCAGTGGGGTTCAGCCGATCAATCAGTTCCTGCTTTCGGCCACTGACCTTGAGGCCAGCATCGCGGCATAGTTGCTTCAATTCAGCAACAGTCATGCTCGCAAGTTCTTCCGATGAACCTTCAGCCACGAGCGTGCCTCACTTCCGATGGGAATGCGGACGCCTTTCAACCCCTTCGCATCGCGAGCGCGGGCGCAACGCGGTTGTCCGAGCGGCCTCGTAGAGGCCGAACTCAGTTCTCTGCACGCCATTCTTTGATCTGCTCAGATGTCCAACCCCAGCCGAGTAACATTTCGTCGGTGTACGCGCTCGGGTCGACTGACTCCGAGTCAAGAGTAGTGGCCTCCGGAGTGGCGTCAGTAGCTTCAGCCTGCTCGGCGCGCCAGTCCTTGATCTGCTGTTCGTTCCATCCCCAGCCAAGCAGCATTTCGTCAGTGTACTGACTCGAATCTACTGGTTCATCCGGGGTTGCCTCTGCTGCAGGGTCGGCTGCGGGTTCCGCGGGAGTCTCGGCCGGTGGTCCCGCCGGTGGTCCTGCCGGTGGTCCTGCCGGTGGTCCTGCTGGAGGCCCTGCCGGTGGTCCAGAAGGGGGTTTGACAGGCGGTCCAGACGAAGGCTTCCCATCATCGGATTCCTCATCCCCCGCTTGCGATTCTTCGGTGCTGGTATCGCCTCGCTCCTCCTCGGCAGCGTCGAGTACCTCATCCTCAATTGAACGAGAAGGTGCACGCTCAGGCTGAGCTATTCCCTTCCACGCCTTGCCTGCCTTCTGCGCGCCGATGAACCCGAACGCCGCGAGGATGCCGAAAATGAGCATCAACGGCGTTAGCAGTGGACGAGGCCAATTAGCCTGCACATCGGCGTCCACGGTCGCCTTCCATCCATTATCGGAAACCGGTTCGATGTACTCAAACACGAAGCAATAACGGCCAGCGGGTACATTCATCTCGATAGTTGTTGGAACCTCGATGAGCAATGACTCACTCCCTGTGTGACGCAAGTTCTCTGGCAAATCTGAAACCGATTCACCCAACAGTTGGGAACAGCGATTAGGGAACAACCCGATGCGGTAGTCGGTCGACAAGCCA
>CAXEUS010000100.1:0-3948 GCA_963999385.1 uncultured Candidatus Poseidoniales archaeon
GCCATCTCGAACCGAGTCTCGGAATCGAGAACGTCTGCATGACGATGTCCGGTACCAACGCCGTCCTCAACGTCTGTCTTTCTGTGCTCAACAAGGGTGACAACATCTTGTTGCCCAATCCCTGCTTTCCGCTGTATGGCCCCCACGCCACCATTACAGGGGCAGAGCCGCGCTTCTACGCGTGTACGTTTGAACATGAGTTCGTACCGCAGATCAGTCAGCTGGAGGAATTGGTTGATGAGAACACCAAGGCCATCCTCTACAACTTCCCATCCAACCCGACAGGGGCTACCATCACGGAAGAACAGCGGGACGAGTTGCTGGAGTTTGCCCGAAGTCACGACCTGTGGATAATCACCGACGAGGTCTACGATCGCATCATCTACGACCAGCCGCACGTATCTTTTCTCGGTGCTGGCTATGATAATGTGGTGATGATTCAGTCGTTCTCGAAGACCTTCGCCATGACCGGCTGGAGAATTGGATACGTGCTCTCAGTTAACCCCGACATGATGGAACAGGTGACCAAGTTGCAGTACTACATCACCGCCTGTTCAACCGACGCGATGCAGTATGGAGTGCTTGCAGCCGTTGAACAGGCATCCGAATATCCGTCCGAGATGCGTGACGCTTTCCGCCAACGGAGGGACCTCATATGTGCTCGATTGAACGCCATGCCCGGCGTGTCATGCCACGTTCCCGAGGGGGCGTTCTACGTCTTCCCTAGGGTGGACATGCCCGGTTGGACGTCCGTGGACATAGCACTCGAGATTCTCAAGGAGGGTGTGGTCTGCTCACCAGGTTCAGCATTCGGTGTCGACGGTGAAGGTCACCTGCGATTCGCGTACACAATCGATGTTGAGTTGATTGACGAGGCGATGGACATCGTGGGGAAGGTCTTGGCCCGCCTACAACAGGTAGAACCGCCCGAACAGCCAGCGTAGTTCTGAATCTACAAGTCTTCGCGTAGTTAGAGCGAAATGCGAACCCCGTGTGGAACGTCTGGGTCGAGAGGATGTCGCTGCTTGGTACTGTGACTATGTTCATCTGTTCGCTCCTTATTGGAATCGCACTTCCAAGACTCCCTCTACTCCTCATCCCTCGCTTTCAGGTCATGCAGTCCGGCATGCGCCCATATCCTGAACCGCAGCCGATTGACGAGCATCTGATATTGCAGTTGATGATGCTCCGTCGCCTCTGGCGTCTGTCATTCCTGTTTGCTCTCCTGCCCATCGGGCTGGGGCTGTTGGTGCTCTGGCAGGAACCGTCAGCATTCGGATTCGGGATGTTCCTTGGAGGAGGTTGGTCTCTGCTGACGCGGGCGATTCCCGAATTCCCCTCGACACTTCCCGCAGGGCCCTATCCTCTGGCACTAATTCACGAACTCCACCATATACGCACCTCTACAGAACCGTGCTGCGCTGATATGAAGCCCTGTTGGGAGGTCGAGGCGGTCCGCTGCGCTAATTGCCGCACAGTCCTGCTCTCAGCGCCGCGACCAGACCTTGGACGGGAGCGCCCGGGCACAGGATTTTCAGGAAGATTCCGTCTGTTGCTGCTCGATGGGCACTCACTGTTCGATGCCGATTCTGAAGACTAGTCATCAGCTTCCTGCTCATCCGAAGCGCCCTCATTCTGCTCTGGCTGTTTGACAACACGCGAGGCGAGTCCGCGCGCTGCTTCGAGCGCGGCGGCCAGATCGACTCCGCCCCCTCCCTCTTCATTCTCCGACGAATCCACCTCGCTATCCTCGCTTGAATCCGGGTCATCGTGGATGAGACTCCCCTCGTCTTCCGCTTCATGCTCAGAATCGTCGAGCAACTCCCGTTCTTCGTCGGTCGGATCTATCCAGTTACGTTCCGTATCTACCAGCCAATCTGGCAGGTCGTGTCTACCACCGCCGAGTACCGCCATCGTGGTGAATGTGGCCAGTGGCAGAACAGAGAGGGCGACCAACAAATCGAGGAATGAGGTCTCAGGAATCTCGACGCCCACAGGGAGCAATGCTTCGAGGATACGTTTTTCCACCGCGATTTGATTCCATTGCGTCAGGTCAGGGTCCAACCAGTTGAACACCACACCTACCACCGTACGACCAACCAACCAGAGCAGCAGAACAGGAAACAGCCAGTTCACCCGCGTGACATTCACGAGGAAGCGCCGGAGTGATGAGGCGGGACCGACGAGGCGCTTGGCATATCTGGGGTAGGCCCTGAGGATGACAGCCAGAGCGAGTAGATAGACCAGCAGTGAGAGTTCCAGCAATCGATTAGGCACCAACCAATCACCTGGGACCAGCCTGAGGATGATGATGGGGGTAATCACCAGTGCCAACTGCAGCGGAGCGGCCAGAATCTGCAACCCACCGTGGACCTCCAACAGCGCGTGACCACGTTTCCGTACCTGTTGGTTGACGATGACCATCATCTTCCCGTGAGGCGAGTTCAACAGGTGCAGCCTGGCGCGGTCGACCATAGACACGTCGCGCAACCGTTGTGACACTCCTAGAACCGGAGTCCATCCACCTTTTTCGGCCACGCCGACCGGCATCCATCCCCCAATCACCAGAGCGAGGAATAGCGAGAGCAGCCCGTATCCCAGAGCAGCACCCAGAATCCACGGGATCAGGTTGACACGCAGCAACGGTTGGTCTCCAAGGATTCCTGCAGGGTTGATGAAGTAGGTGACTGCGAAGGCGATTGCTGGAGCTAGCAGAACCTGTCCCGAAACCACCAACGTCAACCAGATACGGTCAACCAGAGTGCTACGCTCTTCGGTCACGGTCGCCACTTGATGTCGCAGACCCCATATGTCCTTCGCCAGAAGTTAGGCCGTCAACCATGGAATCAGAGTATCCGGAAACTGGCCGTAAGTGTCTCAGAACCCTAGGTTCTGTGAAGACAAGAACCAATCAACCTTTTTATGACCGTTCCGTTGGGCGCGTTGTTGGTATTCATGAGGAGACTGAATCTCGCCCTGTTCATCTCTGCTCTGATGCTCGCCTCGTACGTTCCCATGAGCACGCCTGCTGAGGCTGCTGGGGGTCGGGCGCTGGTGGATTTCGCAGTGCAGTCAATCAACATCGGCAACGCTTCGGTTCCAACCCTGACCTGGGAGCAGCCGGGCGGTGAAAACGAGGATTACAACATCCGCAACAGGCAGATACAACTCACTGTAACTTTCAGGCAGGCAGGCTCAGGAATCGTCACATCTCAGGCAACGGCGTGGGTGCAGATATGGCACCCGGTCGGAACTCTCCTTCAGGAGCAGCAGGTCAATCTCTCACTGAATGGAGGGCAGAGCCATGATGAGACGATGTTGTGGACTCCGGAAGCGGCGCACAGCATCCTGAGTGAGAACGGCACTCTGACGGGTGGATACATCGTCAAGGGGGTCATCGATGGTGGGCCCTCTGACGCCAACGAAGTCAATGACGAACTGAGCGATGAAGTTCCGGTCGCAATCTGGTATGATAACATGGATCGCGGGTTGTGTATGTATGACCCGTGCGGCCAAGGAGTCAGTTACTACACTCCGACATTCGCATCAATCGGATACGACGCATCAACCGGAGACGTCGACGGATACGGACCGTGGAGGCTGGATAATTCATCAGGCGCAGCCGGAACATCGCACTGGCGCCATTCCCCTCAGGGTCAGGAGTACGAATCGATGGCCAACGACTGGCTCCGTTGGGGTTGGGTTACTCCGGTTGGTCAGGGATGTGATCCCTCACAATATCCTGTAGACCCCGGATTAGGATATGGGATTGAGGACCCGAATATCGGCATCTACTACGGAGTGGGCTTCTGCCGCATTTCGATGGAGGGCCACAACTACATCTCGATGCAACTTGCCTCACAAGCCTACGGGGGACTGGGCACGGGTGACGAGGTATCCCTAATCATCGACGATAATTCGAATCCAGACAAATTCAATCTCTCGACC
>CAXEUS010000101.1:0-2731 GCA_963999385.1 uncultured Candidatus Poseidoniales archaeon
CAGCATCAAACCGCGCACCGTTATCCATCTCGTTCAACCAAGGAGCGGCCTCCGGCTCCATCATCGACCAGCTTCCGCTCACATTCCAGCGGTTACCTCGAACGTCCTCCGCCTGTAGCAGCATGTCGAGCGTATCGTCGGCGGATACGGTGGCGCCGTCAGAGACGATGAGCAAACTGCTGGCGTTTCCGTGCACTACCACGATGGAGATGTTCGTCCAGTGATTCTCAACGTGAACACCAATCGTCCAGTTCCCCACTAGTTGGGGCGACCATTCCACTCCCGTTGAGGTCATGCTGAAGTTACCGTCCTCGGCAGTCCAGTTGGATAGCGGGATGGACGCTGGAACACGATTTCCTTGAACATCGATCAGCAGTAGTTGCAGTTGTACCGGTTGATCGGCTGGAACCGACCCATTCGGCGGCACTAACTCGATGCCGACGAGTTGCTCTCCAGATGGATGTGGTTCTGAGGAGGATGAAGGGCCCGGAACTGCGAGAGAAGGGGGACCAGTGGCTATTCCAGCCGCCCACGAATGCAGCAGAAGCATGCCCAGAAATGCCAACATCACGCCGAGTCCGTTCTGTCGCGACATTGCTCTCCCTGCATATCGACAGAACGCGGCGCTCATGAAATGAGCGCCGCGCTGCCCGCGGGCGCTACACACGCACGAGAGGGGTGTTCGCGGCTGCGGCCAGAGTTGCCGAGTGTGTGAGCTGTTGTAGAAGCAGATGAGAGAAATCACTCTTCGTAGAGTTCCCAATCATCCATGTCCGATGAACGATACCACCAGACTCCCTGTTCATCCTCCCACCACTCAGTGCCGTCCTCGTCAACAGACACATCAGCCGAATCTTGCTCTTGAGTCTCTTCTGCATCCGCTTGGGAACGCGCCTCTTCAAGTGGGACGTACTGCCTGTCTTCAACCTCGGAGAACTCTTCTTCCTCCTCATAGAAATCATCCTCATCTCGACCCCGCCTGAGCAATATCACCAGTACGCCGATCAATGCCAGCACCACGATTACTCCCAAGCCAGCACCGACCCAATAGAGCGGACCACCTTCCTCAAAGAACCCGAGTACTGTCAGTTCCACGACCACTGTCTCGTCATCCCATACCGTACCACTCACGAGGGTGAGAATCGAAGTGCCTTCGTTGACCATGTATATCTCCCATTCACTGTTGGAGACCTTCGTCTTCACGTGTTTGTCCCCCCCGGTGTCAAGGAAGGTGTTCTCGGGAACATCGATTTCGTTCCCATATGAATCGTATGCCTGTGCGGTAACGGTGATGGTGTCCTGCTGTAATACAGTCAATGAAGGTGCAACGTGGATTTCCAGCCGGTTCAGCATGGCTGGCTCGACGGCGACGTCCCAATATCCGATGAGCCCTGTGGACTCGTTCGTGTACATCAGCGAGTACACCCCGGTCTGATTGCCATGCCACTCTGATGAACCAATTCCCTCAAGCATCGTCCAGTCAGCTGCATCACCTGTCCAAACGACATGTGCAGGGAACATGTTGCCATTTGAATCGGTGCCATTGACATGCACCTGTAGGGCGTTGCCAGCAATGAGTAGGTCGCCGTTTGCATAGTGAGTGAGCATGAACGGAACCCCGTGATTGACGGTGATGCTTGCTATCTGTTGGTATGGACCAGACATCGCGCATATCTTCCAATCACCAACTCTGCTCGCCTCCCAGATGTGATTATTCGACTGCAACACGTTGGTTAATTCATCAGTCCAGTCAACACACGATGGTGGCCTGCTCTGTGTTGATGATTCATCCCAGATGAACCAACGCAGGATGTTGGTAGGAAGTGCGTTGCCGTTAGCGTCACGCGCGATGGGATCTAGATTGATGCTGTCATCAGCAGTAATCACGCTTCCATCTCCGTTGATTGTGATTTCTGCCAACGGTCCGTGGGTGACTGTGAAGACGATCTGGTCTGTCATCACATTGGTTCCCAGATGCATGTACGTCGCTTGAACCGTCCAAGTTCCAACTATCACAGCCTCGAACACAGCGTATGAGGGCGATGCGGTCAGCCAAGCGGATGTCGAACCCTGCTCAATAATATTCCAAGCATCGACGTCAGCTGGCCATTCGTTACCGCGCTGGTCGTACGCGTGGGCATCGATGGAGAAACTCTGTCCAGAGGGCCGCTCGGTATCCAAGGTGGACAAACGAATGCCCACCGCCTCACCGTGTATCACGGCGATATTGACGCTAGATGTGACGCCTTCCAAGGTTACCTCGACCCATTGCGGTGCGGAATTCCACGGAACCCAGCGCACTGGATCTTCAGCATACAGCGAGCCGTTCGACCACGTCCATGCGGACAGTGGCAGAGTCATGTTCTGTTGATTGCCACGCACATCGATGCGTACCGTGGTGAAGGTGACGTTGCCATCGGCTGTCAGTGAAGTCATTGACGCACTCAGTATGAGTGATTCAATCACTCCGTGTTCAGTTTCGACCAGCATACTTGTTGACATGTTCAGCGAACTCGATACCGTCACATTCCAGAATCCTACTGCCCACGCAGAATATTTCGAAGTCGTGTAATTGAAACTGCCATTCTCCACTATCCAGGAGATGTTGCCTGCACGACTCGGTATGACCGAGTTGCCGCGCTGGTCCCACACGCTCCAATCATAGTGGCATTCCTCACCGGCAGCCACGACTTGGCAGCCATCGATGGTCAGGTAGTCTGGAATGCCCTCA
>CAXEUS010000102.1:0-2909 GCA_963999385.1 uncultured Candidatus Poseidoniales archaeon
AAGTCTCTTACTTCATACGGTTAATCGGAGATTCCGTGTGAAAACCGCAGTGGTGTGTTCTGACACACCTGCTGCAGCCCAGCGCAGCGGCAATTACGAAAATACCCTAAACTGGCTCAAAATCGGAGAACGCGCTAGGAATTATTCATAAGACGCCTAAATCACACGAGCACAATCGCCATGGGCGATAGGATAACAGATAGGTGGAAGAAAGATGGATCAAAAGAGAGCATTGACAGAACTGGTGGGCAGCTTGGCTGTCGTTTACTTCGCCATCAACGGCGGAGCTATGGCGACTGGACTTGTACTAGCCATCTTCATGATGGCAATGGGCGGGACAATCCTGCCCATGTTCACCTTGGCACGGATGGCTTCCGGTCGAGATGACTGGGAGGAGGGAGCATTGGACTTCCTCATGCAGTTGCTGGGCGGCATCGTCGCCTACGGCATCGCATGGTGGGAGACCGAAGGCACGATGGACGCGGCGCTGCCGGGTGAACTAGGTGTGTTCACCGGCTTCGCGGCGCTGTTCGCTGGCTTCCTGATGATGATGGTGTACGAACGGAAGGGCGCAAGTTGGGAAGTAGGTATCCTCGCATGGATGGCTGCTGAAGGCGGCGCGACCATATCCGGAGCGGAGGACATCGGCGAGATGCTGGTGAGTTCGTCCTGGAGCCAAGAGGGCATCATTGCGGTGTTCGGCGGCATGGTACTGGCTGGTATAGGTGGCTGGCTGGCGCTGATGTTCGGCGAAGCTGCACTCGGCGGCGAAGAAGAGTAGAACTCGACCTAGCCTAGAACATCCAAGATAGCGAAAACCCTCGCACGGGGCCGTAATCGGCCCCGTGTGAGCGGCTGAAATTCCTGAGTTTATTGCTGAGCCCGGCTTCGTTGTTGACCATCCATAGACCTCGAAACCTCGTTCATGGTAGAGCGAACGATTGATGGGATTGCTCGGTCGGCAAGTTGCTGACAGGAGTCGTGTAGCATGGGTGAAGTGAAGATGGAGAGTAAGTTGGTTGCCGAGGCGATAGGGACGTTCGCGCTCACGTTCATCGGAGCGGGTTCGATTATCGTTGGCGGTCTGGACGGAGGGAGCGCGGACCTGCTCACTGTTGCGATGGCACATGGAATCGTTCTGGCAGTCGTTGTCAGTGCGACGATGAGTATCTCGGGAGGTCACATCAATCCGGCCGTGACGCTCGCTTTCGTGGCCATCAAGAAGATCGATGGCAGTACTGCAGGCGCGTACATCGCCGCTCAGTTGGTGGGTGCTGTGATTGCAGGCGGGCTGCTGTTCACCATCTTCGGGGAGGCGAACTTCGGGGGAACACCTGCTCCGGGAAGCATCGGGGGAGAGCCTCTCGATTCCACTCACGTCATCCTCGTTGAGGTGGTACTCACCTTCCTGCTGATGTTCGCCATCATGGGGACTGCCGTTGACTCACGCGCACCCGCAGGAATAGCCGGTTGGGGAATCGGCATGATGGTCGCCGTGGACATTCTGATGGGCGGACCGCTCACAGGAGCGGCGATGAATCCTGCCCGCCACCTCGGGACCGCCTTGTTCGATGGCCTCGTTGGAGATGCCTGGATGTACTGGTTAGGTCCAGTGGCAGGGGCGGGGCTAGGAGCACTGGTCTACAACCAGTTCATCCTCGAAGACGAGGAGTAGGCACCCTAGGTAAATCGCCACTCAGGTCGCCTGAAACGCCTTAGAAGTACGTGCGCGCACGCGTGCGCGTGGTTGAACCGGGTCAGGATGCCGTCAGCCCGTTCGGGGATGCTTCAGGTGGAGAGGACTCGAGTCCAGTACCAATCGTACTAGGGGAGACTGAGGGGCTGGGAGTAGGCGCAGGACAGCACACGTTGGCACAGCAGGCGCAGGCGAACATGCCCTTGGAGATGGCTCCCGCAGAGGGAACGATGCTCACCGGATCGGTCGCCACAGTAGGCGGTCAGATGTGGGGGGATGGATCCGGAGGACCGGAAACCGGTTCTTTCTGGGGCGGAATGGCGCGCACCTGCATCTTCGGATTCGTGATCATGCTGCTGACCTTCGGGACGTTCATGTGGGCGGAAGGCGATGACAACTGGCACTACGAGCAGGTGCAGGTGTCATGGACGGACGAGTCGCGCACCAACGGCAGCTTCACTCTGCCAAACGCGCCTATCGAGGAATGCAGCATGTACATGAGCAATCATCGGCAGACACAACTCTACGACTGGGAGTGGATCAACGCCGACTGTGACGGCACATTGGAGGTGTCCCGCAGAGTCGATGCAGGCTATTTCTCCGGCGGTTGGGAATCCAGCGATAACGCCACCGTGACCATAATCTTCCCACGGGCACCCTCCAACGGTTCGCAGGTCAGTGCGAGTATCGAATCATGGAGTTACTACAACCGTGTCACCCAACACCCAGAGAGCATCATCAGTGATGGAGTGAGCACCGAGTTCACCTTCCCAGTTGTCCCCTCAGAGTTCCAGGGTTGTCGCTTCTCCGTGTACGCTTGGTCGGGCAATCAGGAGATTGACGTAGATGTGATATCGGAGCGGAACAACGACTGCCCCGCCATGAATCTCACCACAATTATTCAGGAGGATGCTGGGTTCATCTTCTACGAGACCGGTTATGGGGAGTTCAACCTGAGCAGCAGCGCACCGGAGCACCTCGAGCTGTGGGCCGATTACGAGGAGTACTACGGCGGGGATGGGTTCGCCAAGGATGCAGCGCCTTGCTTTGGAACGCTCGCCGCGTTAGCGCTCGGGGTTGCATGGCTGGTGCAGATGGTATCCGCCTACAAGGATGGGAAGACGAGCAAGGGGTCAGGGATGCTGATAGGTATCGTTCCGGCTGTCGTCATGCTGGTGGTGCTGCAGATAGTCGCCATCATCATCTTCGAATT
>CAXEUS010000103.1:0-14345 GCA_963999385.1 uncultured Candidatus Poseidoniales archaeon
TGATTGGGTATTTTCCGCGATGACCTCGAACTTTCCCGTGGGTCAACGGCAGTTCGAGTTTGCTCGATTCAGCTAACGCTACCACCAAGAACACGATAATCGACGAAGCAAGCGCAATCAACGGATTCGCGTGATTTAGCAATATCAATTCGAATCCGTTCTGTGAGATGAGATCTGACGATGTTGCTGTACGCAGAGTGTAGAATATCATCGGAAGTGTTCCTGATGGTGGATTCTGCATGCTGAAGTCAACACCTGAGGTTGCAGGCAGTGGAGAGAGGGTCCCCACGAAAGTGGACTGGGCGACACCTGCGGCGATGAACAGTGAGATTCCCGAGCCGATTCCCCACTTCGAGACTAATTCGTCAAGTAGGAACACGAGGAGTGATCCTACGAACAACTGGCCCACGATGATTGCGTTCGCCCAGCCGATGCCGAAGTCGGCGATGATGTTCTCGTGCGGATCTAGGAATCCGTATACCTGAGGGATGGACTCGATTGGAATCATCAACATCACGAGAATCTTCTGGACACCCTGGTAGAGTTGCTTGTCCCCGGGTTCGTTCAGATCCAGTTTGATGATCTTCGCACCAGCGAACAACTGCATGACGATCGATGCGGTAACAATCGGACCGATTCCAAGATGCATCACCGAACCGGACGCCCCGGCCATGATGGCGCGGAACGAGGAGAAGATGTCCATCGTCGCCTCGGCCAGTCCCCAAACCATCACGTTGGTCATGACGAAGTAAATGATGAGCACCAGAGTGGTCGTCCACAGTTTCTGGCTGAAGCGCACGTGACCATCGGGTTTGGAGATTGACGGATAGACATCGACAATCTTCTGAAGACCATAGAGACGACTGGATTCTTCGCCGCTGTACATCAAGCAGACCAACATCATGCTCGTTCCTAGTCCCATCAACGCGACGCCAACGAGGTTGAATCCGACCAACGAATCATCGAGCCACGCCCAATAGGCGAGTGACAGGACGGCGCTCAGCCAGATGATGAATTTCAGTGACCCTCCAATATAGCGAATTTGCTTGATTTCTTGAGGGAGATCCTTAGTGAGACCGAGCATCACCAAACCGACGTAGACGATGCTGACCACGATGCCTTGAATCGCCAGATTCATCGCGGCTGTATCTTCACCGGTGAGTTCGTCCCAGCGCCAGTAGAACATCGAGCCCCAATAGATGATTGAGATAGCCAGAATGCCAAGAGTTGCCGGCTGCCTTGACATCGGTCATCATCCCTGCTCATCTGTTTTGATTACCATCAATTTTCTAGAGTTGGAGTAGATTCACTCCTCTTCCTCGGATTCCCTCTCATCATCTCCCTCAGAGAGTGTGACCGTTCCACCTGCCGCCTCAATCTTCTCGACCGCACGAGCACTCGCATGCTCTACAGTCACTGCCAAGGCACGGTCGATACGACCACTACCGAGCAACTTGTCGATGGCGTGAGTGGACAAATCGATTGAATCCGAATCTCCGGCCATATCAGACAATTCGCTGACGTTGGCGGTGACGTGAACGCTGCGCAGACTCGGATGGCGGTTGAAGCCGTGCATGCCCCAGTGACCGGGCATGTACTTCAGTCGTGTCATCAGTCGGTGTTTGTTGATACCCGCAAGTCCGCGCCCACCTCTGAGCCCAGCTCCGCGGCCGGCTTTCTTACCGCGGCCGTGGTAACGACTGCCGCGGAACTTGTTCGTGCGTGATGGCATTATCTCATTCCTCCTACAACATCCTCTGGGCAAGTTCTGTGATGGCAGACCCTCTGTTTCCGAGAGCACCGCCAATTGTGAAAGCGCGCTTGATACCACCCCAACCCTGAGCTCCTCGTGGGGGATGCATGCGGAAAACTCGCTTGAGTGAGGGCATGTCCTTCACGCTCGCGTCGCCAGCAGCGATTGCCGCGGCGAAGGCGGCGATTGTCTTGTACTCGGTCTCCCCCTTGACATCGGCGTCGGTAACCGGCTTGTTTCCTATGAGGCGGCCGCGCTCGCTGATGAGTTCAGCGACTGTGTCCGCGCTGACCTCTCCCCAGGTGACGTAGTCCTTCGACTTCTGTAGCATGCCAGCGTACGTTTCATTCTCGGGAATGAGCACGGCGTGGTTAACCCGAGTGAGGTTGAGATAGTCCATAGTCTCACGAATGGAGTGCTCGACGCCTTGGTTGGCGCGGACTCGAATAACCAGCAATGTCATCCTAGATTCCTCCCTGTGTTCATGAACAGTCGCTCCTTGTCTGCGCTGCTGACGCGGGCTGCGTTCAACTGCTTGAGTGCGTTGAATGTGGCGCGGGCGAAGTTGATCGTCGTGCGGGTCTGACCCTTCGACTTGGAGTAGATGTCAGTGATGCCCGCAAGCCGCAGGACCGAACGACCGGTCTCGCCGATGACGAGCCCCTTGCCTGCAGGTGCAGGGATGAGTGTGACGCGGGTCGAGCCGCAGCGTCCCGTCACCTTGAACGGGATGCTGGTGCCGCCTCCATGGCTGGATTCCCACGATCCGTTACCACGCATTACCTGGATAATGTCCAACTTTGCGATGTCGATGGCTTTGCGAATCGTGCTGGCGACGTCCTTGCCCTTGCAGATGGATAGTCCGACATAGCCGTCGTTGTTTCCAACACAGGCCATCACGTTGAAGCGGACACGGCGACCAGAGTCGGTCATCCTCTGAATCATGTTGACGTTGATTACGTGGTCTTCAAGACCGGGTAGAAGCGCATCGATGATCTCAATCTCCCTGATGGGGAGTCCGGTAGCAATCGCTTGCTCGTAGGTCAGAATCTGTCCATCCATTACCATCCGCCCGAGGCGAGTCTTGGGCTGCCATTTGCGCAGCGCGTCATAGGTATCCTGCTCTCCACGGCGACGTCGCCGCGATGAATCATCGGTCTCCGGCTGCGGAGCCAGAGCGAGAGCGATGCCCGGTGCGATTGGAGATGGTTCCTCGGTAGGTGTCGTTTCTTCTGTTGCTTCATCTGCCATGTCTCATGCCCCCTCAATCGCCTTGCGTGTCTTCTCGATGGCCTTGGCTAGTTTGCCATCGATGTGCTCCCCTGCAAGACGACTCTCGTCGGGGATGACTGAATCTGAATGCGGTATTTTGAGGCCTCCGTCGACCATTCCCTTGAGAGCAGCGAACACGCGGTTGCCCTTGGAAGAGGCAGCGAGGCCGATGTCGAGCACCGCCGAGCCATGACCGGCTGAAGTCGCTCGCTTGGCGAGCGAGTATCCGACTAGATAGCAGGCGGGGATGGACTTGCGCGACACATCTTTTGGCCACTTGTGGTCCTTGACGAGAACTGCACCGCTGCTGGCAGCGAGTACCTTGTCTCCGTCTGGATCATAGTCGACGAGCTGGCAGACAACCTGTGTGTTCGACACGCGTACCACCGCTCTGGGTTCTCCACCACGTAGCAACTTGAGTCGACGTCGGTAATCGGTCACACCAACCTCTCTACGACGGTAGCGGAGCCTCTGTCTCTTTCCGTGTGCCATCATTCATCACCTCCAACTTCGATTCCATCCAGTTTCATGTTCGCCTGCATGTGCGCAACCGAGCGATAGGAACCGCCCTTCGCCTTGCGATAGTAGTGGCGATACTCGGTCGGAGTCAGGCCGCCCGAACCGCGCATTTCCTTGAGTATGCGACGCTGTGCACGAATGTGACGCATCCAGCGGTTCTTCTTCGGGTCGCGGGCGTTGGCTGAACCCAACCTGCTACCGTGTCCTTTGCGACGTCCCTTGGCACGTTGCGCCTTCAGTTTGCGCGCACGCACCCTGCTGGTTCCCTGCACCGGCTTAGCAGTGATGATTTCCATCTCGATGAGTTCTCGGATGTCCTCCTTCTGCACTGCACTTGACACCTGTTCAAGGTACCTGTCATTCACCTTGACTCGGTTGACGCCTACCTCCTCACCAAGTTGCCTAGAGAGAATCTCCGCTGCGAGACGCTTTTGGTTCGTCAACTGCATCACAGACCCCTCCTACGGTTGAGAACGCGAATGCCAAGTTCGTCGGCTCGCTCATGAATGACTGCTCGCTTACGTCCACCAACTCTGGCACCGATGCGTGCCGCCTCTGTGCTGGGGTCGATGACATCGAGATCGTCGGGTCGGTGGACCATCACCTCTCGGAACCCTGAGGGGTGTAGTCCACGCACAGAAGCAAGTTTTCCGAAGCCAACCCGTGCCATGGGCGGGCGATACTTGCGATTCTTGCGCATCGAGCTGTCATTGCCCTTCGGCTTGCGCCAACCCGTGCGAGAGAGGCGGCGATAACGGAACCACTCCTGGCGCTTGAAAGCGGGCTGCTTCTTCGATTGCGCCTTGCGGATTGCAAGCGCTTCCTTGGTCTCAGCATCGAGTTTTGGCTTCTGACGAGCGACGTGAATCATCACATCTTCTTCCCAATCATCATCATCGAGATCGTCAAATTCATCCTCGAACTCCTCTTCTTCCTCGCCTCCAGAAGCAGAGTCATTTTCGATTAGGCGGGCAATCAGGTCAGCCTTCTTTCCAGACAGAGGAAGGCTCTGCTCGCGCAGGATGTCCTTGAGTTCGGCTACAGTCATGTCCTCGTATTCGCTCATCATTCAGCCCCCTTGGATACGATGTAGATGCCGTCTTGGAACACTCTGCGGTCTCGACCAGTAACTCGGCAGGCGCGCTCGATGATTGCCGCTGTCTGTCCGACCTTCTCTCGGTCTACTCCTGTGATGACCACATGCACCTTCTTCTCGACCTTCACCTCGACACCGTCTTTGTGATACAGTAGGTCAGCCGTGCGCGGGACCTTCTCGCCCAGAAGATTCTTGACCGTGAATTCAGAGTGGTCGGAGTTGACCGAAAGCGCCATCGGGAAGTGGCTGTAGACCGCCTTCATGCGATACACGAACCCTTCCGTCACACCGTGTACCATGTTGGAAAGATGAGCTCGCCAAGTGCCGGCGAGCGCCTTCTCCTTGCGCCTGGGCAACTCGATCTCGACGACCAGTGAGCCATTCTGTTGAATGAGTTGCAAGCGGCTGTGATGGAAATCACGGCTCATGCTGCCGTTGGGTCCCTCAATAGACAGAGTGGACTCTGACAGGTTAGCACTGACGCCCTCTGGAAGCGCTATCTCGTGACGGATTCGGTCGATTTTCGCCATGTATTCACCTCAGAAAACAAACGCCAGCAAACGCCCTCCAATGCGCGCTTCCTTGGCATCGTTGTGATGCATCACCCCGCTGTTGGTAGTGACTATGAGCAGGCCGAAATCCTGTGCCGGAAGGTAGCGGGACTCCCACTTCTCGTAATCGGTGCGCTTGACCGAATGACGCGGCTTGATGACGCCGCACTGGTTGATTCTACCAACCAACTTGACCTTGAATGCGCCACCGCGGCCATCTTCCAGTTCCTCGTATTCTCCGATATATCCGCCATGCTGCATAATGTCCAGCATGCGGCCGAGCAGCTTGCTCACCGGTTTCACAGTGACTTCGTAGAAGCCTGCCTGTTCTGCGTTGTAGATACTCGCCAGAGCATCGTTCAATGGATCAAATTGCATCTTCATTCACCTCCTCAACTGTATTTCTTGAATCCTATATCCGGAGCGATGTCGCGGAAACACTGACGACAGAGCCTGAGACCGTGGCGGCGAATCATTCCCCGCTTACGACCACACCTGCGACAGCCGATGCTGCGCCCGATGCGTTGTCCATGTTCATTGCTCATGCTTCACTCCTCCATGATTGTGAGACTGTACTTCTCACGGAACCAATCCTGAGATTCAGACTGGGTGACTCTTTGGCCACCACCAACCTTGTGGTTTCGCCTACGTCGACGACTTACGCGGTGGCCAGGCCGCTCGAGTACGACATTGATGTCCATGCCGAAGATACCAATTTCTGGATCATACTTCATCTCAGGGAAGTCTGTGTAATCAGCGATGCCGAATGAGAGATTTCCTTGGGAGTCGAAGTTGTATGCCGGGATGGTCTTGTCTCTGACCCACAGCGCGTTTTCTAGGAATATACCGATTTCCGATTGATTGCGCATCGTCACCTTGCATCCGATTGGACTTCCCTCGCGCACCTTGAGGTCACGGTTGGTTGTTCGAGATATGGTGCGCACCGGGTTCATGCCAGTTAGCAGGGTTAGAACACGCTCGGCGAGCAGCAGACGCTCGCCACTTTCACCAACGCCGATGTTGACGGTCACCTTGGTGATACGCGGTTCGAGCATCGGATTGTCGGATTTACTCATGCGCCCACCTCGATTCCTGGAAGAGTAGCGTTGCCGACGACGAACACGTTGCGCTCGACGGTGCCGAAATCAGGGAACTGCACCTCATTGGGCATGCTGGAACGCTTCTTGAGACGTTCATCGACGGTAGCGAGGCTACCAACGTGTAGGCCTCCAATCAGGTAGGCAGTAGCTCCCTGTTCGAACACGAAATGGTCGAGTACCTTCTGGTCCGGAAGCGAGATTCTCACGCTGTCACCGGTGTTGTATGTGTCAGCACCCTTGTCGATGATGTTCCTTCCATCGTGTAAGTTGTACTGGGTGCTCCCTCCTCTGACGGTAGTCTTGCCGTCGATGCGACATACCTTCCATGCAGCATCCTTGCTGCTAATCTCACGGTAGCGCAACTTGCCCTTCTCATCGAGTACGCAGCGGTAGTTGTTCTCACCAACTGTGAGTACGTCCATCAGGCCGACTCCACGGCGGGGGTCTGATTCGACGTGACCGTCTATGAGCACCTGTTTGGTGGAGAGAATACGCTTCACCTCTCGCTTGTTATTGGCTACGCCGAGAATATCTCTGAGAATGACTGTGAGCGCCATGCAACGGTCAAGTGAGTGACCGCACGGTCGAGGGCGAGTAACCCATACCGTGGTCTTGCGCGGTAGCGCCCAACTGCGCGGCATCGCCAATCGCTTCAGGTGACTGGAACTCATTACTCATCACCTCCGATACGTTCCTGGAGTTTCTTGATTCGGATTGGATCGCCCTCGTCGACCCTGGTGACTACTACATTGGATGGATGGATAGGGACGCCCTCCTCCTTTCCGTCCGCCTTGGATTGGCCGACACCTTCGACGTACAGAGTGCCCGACTTTCCGTCGACGCGCAACACCTTGCCTTCGATACCGAGCTTGCCTCGCTTACCACCGTGCCGCTTGCCGCCCTCATCCTTGTCATGACCGGGATTCCCCCAGTCGCCACGGTGAACGGAGACGGTGTCTCCAACACGCACGGTGACGCTGCGTAGGTTGCTCCAGGTCGGGTCTAGACAACGGGCACGTATCCGCTTGCGCTTCGCGTGCGCGGGCGCGGAATTAGCACTGAGTCGCTGCTTGTTCGGTTTACTACTCCTACTCATCATTCACACCTCACACAATTTGCTTCGCCGTCGCTGCGATTCGGGGCCATCTCTCTGCTGCTTCGCGAGACACGGGACCCTTGATGTCCGAACCGACAATCTCGCCACGGTCGTTGGACACTAGCACGCAGGCGTTGTCCTCGAACTGAACCCATGTTCCGTCAGCACGACGGAATGGGCGTCGCTGGCGGACAATCACCGCCTTGAATATCTGGCGGCGACGTTCAGGCGTGCCTCGGCGCACTGTGACATTGATGAGGTCCCCAACTCCACCAGCCGGGTAACGGCGATGGACACCGCCAATCTTGAGCACAGAGATAATCTGTACTATCTTGGCACCACTGTTATCGACACAGTTCAAGCGCGCCTGAGTAGGCAGACCACGCGTGACGCGGGAAGATAGACCCCTCATTGAGAGCCACCTCCCTTCTCGATGACGCAGAAGGTGACCTTCTTGGATAGTGGACGGCATTCCATGATGCGGACTCTGTCGCCTACATCTACCTCTCCAATGCAACTGGGGAGATGTGCCAGATAGCGGTTGGTTCGCTTCTCGTAACGCTCGTACTTCGGCATTTGACGAGTCTGTTGACGCTCGACTACGACGGTCTTGATCATCCCGACCCGGGCGATATTTCCCTCAATGATTTGGCCACGCAGCCTGAGTGAGCCGTGGAATGGACAGTTTTCATCCCCATCCCAGTCACCCTCCGGTGGAATCACATCAATTCCAATATCGCGCATTCTCAGTACCTCCTGTGTATTCGGTCTTCAGGTCGCTGGCATACCTTGCTGCCATCAATCTGATCGCTGTTATCGATTGTGAATTGGATTACGTTCTTCGCCAGTTTGACCTGCTTCTCACCTGTGTCGACGAGCAGCGTTCGACGTGTCTCTTCCAGAACCATTCCAGAGAGTCCTATCAAGCCAGAATCGGTGGAATCCACCACCGCGATTTGGCGCGCAAGCCAAGGCATATGCCATTCCTCCATCAGCGCACCTCCACTTGGTAGCCATTCTGCTCGAGAACCTTGGCGGCACGCTTCTTGTGGTCGCCCTGTAGCTCGATGGTGCGACCCTTGACCGTTCCACCACTGGCACATGAGGACTTGAGGATCTTCGCCAACTCGCCGATATCGATTGCCGTGTCGTCGATGCCCTCCACGATTGTCACCATCTTTCCGTATCGTCTGCGAACCGTAGAAATGACCGCTTTCTGTTGCTCTTTTGCTATCTCCTCGCATATACACAACTCCTCCGGCAATCCACACAGGTTACAGATGCTCGCCATCGATTCTACTCCTTGTTTTCCATATGGATAGCGGTTCTCAATCGCGCAATCGTGCGACGAACCTGCTTGTATGCACCTGGATTGGACGATGAACCGCCCAGAGATTGCTGTGCGCGCAGTTGCAGCATTTCTTCCTGCAACTCCTTGAGCCTACGTTGCCGTCCTTCGGAACTCATTTCGGCGATATCGCGCGCTGACAGGTAGGTCATGATTCGTCCTCCTGTTCCTGCGCTTCGCCAGTTTCAGTATCCGGCTCGGCCTCGAGCAGAGCGACTAGTCCAGACTTGTTGAGTTTGGAGAAGCCCTTCAATCCGCGTTCTTTGGCCATCTTCTTCAGAGCGTCCACCTTCATGTCCGATAGATTCGAATCAACTTCGGTCGCTTCGGTGTCTTCAGCAGAATCCGTGAACTCAGACTCCGCGGCGACTGCTTCAATTCGTTCCAACTCGGCAGCCGCCTGCCCTTCGTCCAACTCTTCCTCGACGATGTCCATCGATGTGATTGCCGGGATGACGATTGGCTCTAGTCCAACCTCTTCCCGCGAACGCAGCTCAATCTCGTGAGGCAATTTCACGCCTGCGCGCATGATGGCGACAGTGCAACCGATGGTTCCGAGTTTCTTCACGGCTGTCGCAAATCCGACCTCCATGTGTTCAAGGGCTGTTTCGCCACAGTACTTGATGTGCCCAGCGGTGAACTTCTGTGTACGATGTCGCCCGCCTGTGACCTTTCCATTCAAGACGATAAGAACTCCACGAGCGCCTGACTCGATGATGTTGAGCACACTGCTGTGCCCAGCGCGACGGAAGTACCAGCCACGCTCCAGAGCGCTGGCCAACTTGCTCGCCATAACTTGGGCATTCAGGGACGGATTGCTAATCTCCTCCACCTGGAGTTTCGGATTCTCAAGGTCGAAGTCCTCGCGGATTCTGCGTTGCAACTCGTTGATGATCTTCCCCTTGCGACCGATGACCATGCCGACACGCTCAGCCTTGAGCGTGATTTTGGTGCACATTGAGGTCCCCTCGAATGCTCGTTCGAAGTGCAGCCCGCCGAAGCCAGCGCGCTCGGTTTCCTTGAGCAGGTACTCGCGCACGAGCTGGCGCTCGACGTTGATGTCGACGAACTTGCGAATCTGACTCTTGTTGCCCATTTGTATCCCCTCTCAGAAATCCTCCTCGGATTCCTCATCGTCTTCCCCAAACGCCTCTAGGAAAATCTCCAGATTTACCTGGTAGTGATTCTTGGGCGAGGTGCGTCCGCGAGCACGCGGGCGGAAGCCCTCCTGAATTTCACCGCGGTGGGCGGCGATGTGAGTGATGAGCATCTCCTCAGGCTCTACGTCCTCGTGATGCTGGCGAGCGTTGTCCATGGCGCTCTGGATGAGTTTGATGAACTGTCGTGACGCCTTGACGGGGAAGCGCCCGGGCCCCATCGCTCCTTTGCGATGGCCGGCCATCGTGTTACCACCGCGACCCTTTCGATGACGGGCTACGTATGGTATCGCGCGCTTCAGTTCAGTCACCCGTTCAAGGTAATCGACAGCCGCCCCAGCGTACATCCCCTTGATGTACCGGGCAATCTGCACTGAGTGCTTGTGATGGATGGAGACATTCGTGACGCGGGCTGTGGCTAGACGGTTGCCCTCAAGCAACTGAGAATATCCCTTCTGCGGCTTTTCCCGGTTTCTACTCATCTTTTCACCTCACTTCAATGCCACGTGCTTGCTCGATCTGGTCGCACCCACACCTGGGCCGCTGTGTAGTCCGCGGTTCCGGGTCAGTGCATACTCACCGAGGAAGTCCCCGATCATCTCGGGCTGAATCTCTACTAGGACGAACTGGCGGCCGTTGTGAACTGCAATCTTCTTTCCAACCATCTCTGGGAGGATGACCATGTCGCGGCGATGTGTCCTGACCACGTCGTTCTCGCCGCTGTTTCGAATACGGTCGAGCAGATGCTCATTCTCTCTAGAGAGTGTGCGCGAGAGCGAGCGTCGTGCGCGCGAGGATAGTAAGTCGACAATCGCCTCTGCATCATCATCCCCTTCTGGTGCCCACAACGGCATAGCCTGCAGTTCGGGCAATGTGTAACCGCGATAGGTGAACTCACGCTTGCGACGCTCGGCCACTCCCATCTTGCGCTTACGCGTCTGACGGCGAACAGCCTTCGGTGTCCGGAATGATTTCTTGCGCTTGCGTGCCATTGTCTATCACTCCTGATCCTTCTTACCGCGACCACCCCGCCCGGTTCTGCTCGGCGCGATGTGGCCGACCTTCTGTCCGGGTGGTGAACCGTGGGAAACTGAGTTGGGGCCGTGAACGGCCTGGTGGTTTCCACCACCGTGAGGGTGGTCGACGGGATTCATTGCCACGCCGCTCACTGTGGGGTACTTCTTGCCGCGCGCCTTCGCCTTGTAGAAGGCAGTCCCGGCCTTCATCAACGGCTTCTCTGCACGACCTCCGCCAGCGAGCACACCGATGCTCGCACGGCAGGCTGCTGGTAGGTCCTTGAGTCGACCAGAGGGTAGACGGATACGGACTCTGTCACCCATGCGGGTCTCTAGGGTGGCGTGGTTGCCACCACTACGCGCCAAGCGACCTCCATCTCCCGGACGTAGTTCGACGTTGTTGATTGGAGTCCCTTCTGGAATCTGCGAGAGTTGGGTGATGTTCCCGGGCTTGAGTTGCACCTTGTCACCAATCGCAATCGACTGCCCGATGGAAAGGCCCTCAGTAGCCACCACGATAGCGGAATTCCCATCTTCCATCGTGAGGCGGGCCAGTGGAGCGGTGTGTCCAGAGGAATGGATAATCTCGACAACAGTACCCATCTCACCGTTGACTCGAGGCAATCGTGATTCACCGCCGAAGCGATGGCTGGATACACGGTAGTTCGGGCTGGAGCCCTTGCGTTGTGCACGAATTCTCTTACCCATCTTTTCACCTCAGAAGGCGCCCAGCTTGAGCGCCGCCTCCTCTGCATCATAGCCATCAGCCAGTTTGACAGTGGCGTGCTTGCCGTTCTTCGTGATGCGCGTGTTGACCTTGGCTACCTTGACCTCGAACAACCGTTCGACCGCCTCACGCACGTCTGCCTTGGTCGCTTTGGCATCGACGATGAATTCGAGTCGGTTGTTGTTCTGGTAATAGCCCATATCCGGGTCAGCGTGCCGACGGGCCTCGAGAGATTTCTCCGTTATCCATGGCATTATGATTACGTCGTACGGATCCATTTCATTCACCTCATAGTGCCTCAATTGCGGACTTCGTCCATACGGTCAGACGTGCACAGTCGCCACCAGGAGCTAGGTCCTCAGCGGACAGGTGCTTGGCCACCGCCACATCGACTCCAGGAATGTTACGTGCACCCTTCGCCAAGCCATCTCTTTCCGAGACGACCAATAGGATGCTCTTCGGGGTACGTCGGCGCCTGCCGCGCATCTTCCCCTTACCGGCACGAATTGAGCGGCCGTTCTTCGCCCGGTCTAGGTCGTCTGCAATTCCTAGTGCCTCCATCATGGCGACGAACTTGCGAGTAGACGACTGGAGTGGTATCTCCTCGATGGCGAACTTCTCCTTCTTTCCGGAGCGGTCCTCGGTGTAACCATCGATGATGATTGGGAACTTGACGTCATCCGCAAAGCGGTGGCCGCGGGCTGCGACCCGGGTCGCGTCGGTGGTAGCGGCGATGGCGGAATCTCTAGCCTGACTACGAGTGCGGGAGTTCAGTTTCTGTGACCAATCACGCTCTGCGAGCGGACCGTGCGCACGACGACCTCCTCGAGTGTGAGGGTTCTCGGCGCCCGTACGGCTGCCGGTTTTGCGCATGATTCGAGAAACACCGCGACCCTTGCCCCACCACTCGACTGAGTGCTTCATTCCCGGTTGCGGGCGACGGCGACCTTTGTGTCGACGGTGCCCGTACGACTGACGGCGGTTAGAGCGTGAGGTGTGTACTGCTTGACGGATGAGGTCCTCACGCACCTCGGAAGAGAAAGCGTCTGGAAGATTGAACTTCTTGCCTTTCTTGCTGGATACTGAGTAGGACTCCGACAGGAGACCCGCTTCGAATTCCTCCTGTTCTACGGAGTTGACGAGATTGATTGTGGTTCCCTGCATGTTCAGACCCCCTGCTTGCTCGCTGTGCTGACGTATGTGATCTCGACAGCAGACAGCCCCTTGCGTGGGCGGACCGCATCGCGGAATCTGAGCAGGCGCTTTGCCGGACCGGGAAGACTGCCTTGGATGATGATGTACGGATTGCGGACCTCGCCGTAGTGAAGGAAGCCACCATCCGGTGTGATTTCGTTGTCCTCGGGATTCGAGATGCGCAGTATTCGCTTGTTGAACTCAGTACGCTGGTGATATCCCAACTGACCAGCCTGTCGAATCGTCTTGCGCACGTAGCCTGTGCCGAAGTCGCCCATGTTTCCACCTTGGCGGCGGCGCTTGCTGTTCTTGTGGCTCAGGAGTTTAACACCGAAGCGCTTGACTGATCCCTGCCATCCCTTGCCCTTGGTGATTCCAACAACATCGATGTCCGAACCATCGAGGTATACTTGATCAATGCCGATTTCACTGCCGAACTGCTCCTTGGCCCAAGCAAGTTGAGCCTGTATGCCTCCACCAGTGAGTCCCATCTCCATCAGCTCGGGTTTCTTGCTGGATGTGCTGTTCATCGTGTGCGGCTGGGTTGCAGCAATCAGGCGGACCTCACACAGTCTCCCTGATTCTGCCTTCTCACAGAGCGCTGCGTGATGTGCATCGCTGTCGTGCTCGACTCGCTGTGGAACTCTACGTGATAGTTCGGGAATACTCTCGCTGAGCTTCTCGGAGTCAGCCCAAGCTTCACCTGAAGTCTGCATTCCGTAGACGGTCATGTGGTATCCACGCACGCCGAGGACTCTCATGGGTGGAACCTCGACCACGGTGACGGCTTTGCGTACCTCCTGACCGGAACTTGGGCTTCCGGTGTTGGTATCGCGCATCAGCACGTGGGTCATGCCGGCCTTCCAGCCAGCGAAGCCCTGTACTCTGACTTCTTTGGAATCGGTATCTGGCCACGACTTGACACGTCCGAAGTGACGGTTTGCCCGCTTGCGCGGGCTGAACGCCATACTACCTCGCTTCGGCTTGTGCGTGTCTCCCATGTTGGGTGCCTCCTCAGGCGGTTTTCGACGAAATCCCCACCGAGGCGGGGTTCCGCCGGCGCACGCAGTTGTGGAGCCACCGTGACGCCGACCGGATTACTATCCGGCGTTTGGGTTGCTTGCTGCATTGCCCTGTGACGTCTGGTGCCTCACTGCGTGAGCATCCCGCCGACAAACCTTCCCTATATGAGGCCTGTGGATGGCCCTACGGGCCCCATCCATGACATCAATTGCGATATCCCTGTAAAAGTGGTTCTGGATGGCCGATTTCACGCTGCAACGATTTTGAACCGTGGGTGTTCAGTGTTGGCTCCGTGAGCGTCACAGTTTCCCATCCAGGCCTCGTTGAAGGCGTCGTCGAAGCGAGGGCATACCAACTCGAAGCGGTGGATGCCTGCCTTGGAGCATCCACGCTACTGGTCCTCCCCACAGCACTGGGTAAGACGCCTATCGAGTGGATGGTGATGGCAGAGAGACTCAGGCAGTATGGAGGAAGGGTGCTGATGATCGCTCCA
>CAXEUS010000104.1:0-2643 GCA_963999385.1 uncultured Candidatus Poseidoniales archaeon
AATTCATTGCCATCATTCACTACGACGACGTCCAACGAACTGCTCCCTTGGCTGCCCACCGCGAACGTGTCGCCGGCTGACAGCACCCGTACCGCCGGCGCGTGCAGCACCTCGACCTGCAGTGAGATGGTCGTCAATGTCGAGCCGTCAGAGGTGTCGCTCAAGGTGAATTGTGCAGTGTACGTCCCAGCAGAGGCCGAAACGGACGCACTCAGTTCCAACGGCACGGAAAGCGCCTCCGAGACGTTCACCAACACCGGAAGAACGCTCTCGTTGGAGATTGTCAGACTCGAAGGCAATCCCGACCAGTAGAGGCCAACAGTGAGATTCTTGGTTCCTCGATTTGTCAGCAGCAAGGAGAAGTCGGTGTCATCTCCGGCGGTAACCTGCAAGTTGCCTCCTTGTGGACCATCGGCCGATAGTTCCCGTCTGGGTTCAACATCCAACAGAACGGAGAGCAGTGCCTGCTCCCCGCCGTGCTTACCATAGCAGGTGACTGACAGATTGTGTTCACCGGAGAGCATCGTCTCGCTGTCTATTGACACCTGCACCGAGATGGAATCGGAAAGGCCTCGATCAACGGACATCCAACCCGGTGGACCACTCGCACTCACGCCTGTCGGGCCACCGAATTCGAAGCGGACCTCGTCGAGTTCAGTCCCAAGATTGCGCACTCCAATCTGAAGTGTTGACGTGACACCAGGGGTCAAACTGGTCGCGCTTGAAGGGGCGGTGAGTTCCCACCCCCAGACGACACCGAACACGAATGTGAAGTCCACGACATGCTCCGCGCCGGTGTTCGCCTCCTCCGAAGTCAGCGTGACCAAACAGGTACCGTTCCAGTGCTCACTCGCATCCGGCGTTATGTTCAGCGATATCATCTCGCTCGCCAGCGGCTGTAACTCGGAGCCTACGGCATCTGCGAGAGCGGCAGAGCAACTGGAATCAGAAGACACGGAGTAGACCAGAGTGGTGGCGTCGTTACCGTTGTTGGTGACCTGAATCTCCACATTCTCTGTGATTCCCGGGAGGAAGGTGCGATTGGCGTCATGAATGAGTTGAGCTGAAACATCGCTGACCGTTGTCACTTCGATTACAATCACCGTCTGGATGCTGAAATTACCACCTACAGAACCGGCGAACAGGGCTATGCCACGGTATTCCGGTGAAGCGTCCTCTGGCAGCGTGATGCGCAGAGTATGGTTGCGTATCTCACCTGGAGCGATGTCAGTCACCACCGGATCAAGCCATCTGACCTCCCAATCCATCGGCAGCGCACGACCGCCCATTGGACCGCGCATCGATGTCCCATTTCCGCTACCGTTGCCACTGCCGTTGCCGGTGCCGTTACCGCCACCTGAACAGTTGCCGCACGATTGATTTCCGGTTCCGTTACCAGTCCCGTTCCCAGTGCCGTTCCCAGTGCCGTTGCCGCCACCCGAACAGTTGCCGCACGACTGGTTCCCAGTCCCGTTCGATTCGTTACCGCCCGTGCCATTGCTCGTGTTCTGCGTACTGTTCCACCCCGCCCAGAAATCAGTCAGATCGAGCGCTTCGTCGACCTGCAGCAGGAAGGTGTCGTTGACGTTCCCAGCGTTGTGCACCGGCACATCGACCTCGACGGTCTCGTTAGGGCCGACTGTGACCAAGCCGCGGTCACCCACCGCTCCAACATCAAGTTCAGGTAGATACCGCGGTGCTACTGAGAGGAACAGAGTCACTGAGTTGGTGAAGTTCGCATCATCGATACGTGTGGCGGTGATGACCACCTGACCATTGGATCCTACTGGTGCGGCGACATCGAGGTCAATTACGATTGTAGTCGAATCAGACAATGTCGGATACACTGGCCCTAGAGCAGCATCAGCGAGCGAGACATTCCAGTCACTGGAGAGGGTGGAGGTGTTGAGCGTGAGGTTGTATTCATGGGTGGCCCACTGGTCTTCGTTGGTGAGCGTCAGCGTCACATTCACCGCTTGTCCGGGCATGACTATCTCATGCTGAGATGACAGTTCTATCCCGATGTCAGAGTCGGCGGAGACGACCGAAACCATCGGAAGTAGCACTGCGCAGAACAGCAGCAGGGACATCGATGCGGAACGGGTGCCTCGTGCGCGCATGGCTACGCCTCGGTGGTTTCCTGAATCGGCGGCTCATTAACCTGAGCGGGTCAGGCCTCAAAGTCAGGGTTCAATTCCCTGAGAAGGCCTTGGTCAATTCCCTGAGACGGACTTGGTCAATTCTCTCCCACGAGAAGTGCCCCTCATCTGTTGGTTCACGGCCGAAGTGGCCACCACTGGCAGTCACGGAGTAGATGGGTTTCTTGAGTTCAAGATCACGGATGATTGACCCTGGACGGAAGTCGAACACCTGTGAGATTCTGCTCTGAATCTCCTCGTCCGGAATTTTTCCCGTTTCCTTGCTGGAGAGGAACACGCTCATCGGCTCGGCAACACCGATGGCGTAGGCGAGTTGAATCTCGCAGCGAGTGGCAAGACCGGAGGCGACGACGTGCTTGGCGGCCCAGCGAGCAGCATACGCGGCTGAGCGGTCGACCTTGCTCGGGTCCTTGCTGCTGAACGCGCCCCCACCATGGCGGCCCATGCCTCCGTAGGTGTCGACGATGATCTTGCGACCGGTCAC
>CAXEUS010000105.1:0-17590 GCA_963999385.1 uncultured Candidatus Poseidoniales archaeon
CCGGACCACCTGGACCACCTGGACCACCCGGACCAGGGGAACCAGGGCCACCACCCGGACCACCTGGACCACCGGGACCACCGGGACCACCGGGACCACCGGGACCTGCCGACAACGACACCAATCCTGAACCCCCAGTGGACCCGACGGACCCCTATCAGCCGCCGGAGTATCCAGATAACCCGGACAACCCTGACGTGCCTCGGGACCCAGAAAGCCCGCAGGACAGGGGAGATCAACCGGTTCAGAGGGAGCACCAGTACGACCCGAACACGCCGGAACCCGGATACCCAGTGAAGGAGAACCAGCAGAAGGAATGGTTGGACCGACAGCGTGAGAACGGCGACAACGACAACGATGGCGACGGTATTCCGGACGACCTCGACCCCGATGACGACAACGACGGAATCCTCGACGAGCTGGACAGCAGCCCCGAGGACCACGACAACGACGGCATCGATGATGCCGAGGACGATGACGACGATGGTGACGGTATCCCAGACTATCAGGAAGTGGAAGACGAATGGAAGGTGACCAACATCTACGACCATGACAACGACGGCATTCCCGACTGGCTTGACCTGGACATCGACAACGACGGTTTCCTGAACTGGGACGACGTCTACGACGATGGCTCAAGCGCCATGCGCGACCACGACAATGACGGTCTCAACGACGCCCCGGACATCGATGACGACAACGACAACATCCACGACAGCGACGAGATCTACGGACAGTGGGGTTCCTATCGCTACGACCACGACAACGATGGCGACTGGGATGCCAGCGACCTCGACGACGACAACGACGGATTGGTCGATTGGTACGAGAACAGGGATGGTAACGACCTGACCGGTCAGTTCGACCACGACAATGACGGAATCGATGATTACCTGGACCCCGATGACGACAACGACGGCATCTTGGATGCCCTAGAGAACTGAATTCGAGGTCAGCTGAACAACAGAGATCCCATCTGAACAGATGGTGCCAGGCACCTCCGGGGGCGTCGCCCCCGGGGGGCCGCAACCCCTTCTTCCTGCTACGCTTGAATGCGTCAAGAAGGCCACTAGTTATCCAGCGAACAGACTAAGTGAATTTGCTAGTGTCAACCATACATGAAGAGAGCATTGGCATTGTTGATGATGGGAAGTCTGGTATTGGCTGGCTGCCTTCACTCAGCAACAGTTGAACAGATTGCTGACGAAGAGGTGTTCGAACTTTCCGCGACTGAAGAGTGGAGCACTAACACTGTCTACGCAGACACCGACTTCAGATGTGATGACAACAGCACCACCTCGATTTTATTCGTCAATGATGGTGATGATGATTGCGCTGATGGCTCGGATGAGAACCCGAACGGCTCACGCGCTGATTTCACCTGTGCTGATGGAAGCGCCGTTCCATTCAATCAGACCAACGACAGAAGTTCCGACTGCGCCGATGGAAGTGACGAGGTTGCGACTACTCAGATTTACACGATAACCGGTGAGATAGAGTCGAATCAAAAGGACAATCCGAGTCTGAATGATGTGGAATTGCGCCTCGTTGGTTTATTTTTCATCAATGGTGTGGCCAGCGATGAGGGGGTGTCCTTAACGAGATTGGCTGATAAAGAGGCGCAGGTGTATACAGATACGATGAAGCTCATGACATGGAGCGACAACGACAATGACGGATTGCTTTCTTCAGGAGACACCTACCGAATCGAGACCAATACCGATACCGCGGGCCTGAGCGTGGTTTTCTACGATGTAGTGGCTGGGGTTGAGGTAGTATCTGTGAGGGAAGCGATAGCGCTGCGCGGCGTGTGCAATTGTATCGCTGCTCCGACGGGCTGGCATCTTGACCCAGACCCTTCCACCAATATCTGCGTGACATGCACCAGCAGTTCTGATTGCTCAGCAGCCGGTTGCGTGCTGCTCAAGGACTCCAATCCACTCATTACCATGGCTCAGGGATGCTACTGGTCGACTGTCTATTCTGTCGGCAAGGCAGCCCACGAACCAGCGGATGTGCAGGCTGTAGAGTAGTTCATCACACCAAAACGGAACCGAACCTCTCCTAAGTTCGCTTAGGGGTGTGAATGATACGCGTATCACTACGTGATACCGCGCGGTGCATCCACGCCGAGTCGTTGATATATCGGACGGGAGTGGCGAGCCGCTTCGGCAGGTGAAAGAATGAGTTTCTTGAATGAAATCGATGATGAACGACAGATGAACCAGCGACGCGTATCAGCCCTTTGGATGGTCGCCCTGATGCTCTTGATGAGCATCTCGAGCAGTGTGGCCTACGCCGCTGACGGCGAGAGCGAACTGATACAGGAGGTACCGGGTTCGGTTGGAGAGAGGACTCCAATCCAGACGACGGACCAGAACTGGCGAGGGAACCATGACGATGATGGTCGCGGCTTGTTGCCGGGACCGGACATCCACCCCTCTCTGCTCGATCCGCAATATGGGGATCCAGCGGTTATGTACGGGAAGGTTGCAGATGAGAGCCTGCTTCAGCTGCACGCACCCGGATTCATGCTGGAGGAGACGAACACCGAGGACCACGACAACGACGGTCTGAACGACCTCGAAGACCTTGACGACGATAACGATGGAATCTACGATCTAATCGAGCGCTTCGACGGCTGCTTCTCAACCGACCCGTTCGACCACGACAACGACGGCGTGCTCGACCACGAAGATTGGGACGACGACAACGACGGCATACTCGAAGGGCCAATCGACTACACTCAGGGCAACGACCCGACAAACGTGTCTGGAGACCGCTACGTCGAGCCAGCCACTGTACACCCATGGACCGGTACCGCTGTGGGAGTTGGCTACAAGATAGACCAGAACCTGTGGGACCACGACAACGACGGGATTCCTGACGAGGACATGGATGGCCCAGGCAGAGTCAGTTACGACGAGGACGACGACAACGACGCGCGCATCGACCAGTTCGTCTGGCCATGTGACAACGATGGTGACGGGGATCAGGATTACTTCGACAACGATGACGATGGCGATGGTGTGCTCGATTGGATTGACGCAAATCCGTATGATTCAGCAATCAACGGTGACATGGCCTCATCGGGTGCGATGTATGATTCGGCCGTGGAGTGGCAATTCAGTCAGTACCAGCAGTACAGCGGAGGTATCAACTTCGTCATTCTCGAAGCCATGTTCCACCCTAACGGCCCAACCTTCACCAACATCTTCGATGGTGACCTCGACGGTGACGGCATTCCTAACTTCATCGATGCTGACGGCGACAACGACGGGGATCCGAACAACGTCGACGCCGATGACGACAATGACGGACTGCTCGACATGTGGGATCCCGACGACGACAATGATGGAATCCGCGACGTGTGCATCGATGTGGACGTCAATGGAGATGGCTTGAACGACTACACTCGCACTGACACCTCTCCCTATCAGACTCCAGGCGCAGACACAGATGGCATCAACGGTATTGATTGTGAACTAGACTACGACTGGGATTCGGACAACGATCGCTGGCGTCCATTCGACCTCGACTACGACCATGTGTGGGACTGGTACGATGAGGACCTCGGTGGCACGGCTGTGCCGGACAATCCGAATGGTGACCCGAGTTGGAACACCAGCGACCGGGCTTGGGACCTCGACAACGACAACATCCTCAACGAAAACGACTCCTACCCGATGCACCATCAAAGTGTGGTCGACGGCTGGAACTGTGAGTGGAACTCAAACTACAATCCAAGCAATCCCTCAGACCCTCAATGCACGTCTGCACGCGCTTCGTTCACTGGCAACAACGACTGGGATGGTGACGGCATCAACAACTGGGATGATGTCGACGACGACAACGACGGAATCCTCGACTATCTCGACATCGACTGGGACTGTGACCTCGACAATGACAACGACATCCACCAGTTGAACGGGTCGCTTTACCGTGACGACGGCCCTAACGACATTGACACCGACATCGATGGTGACGGATTGCAGAACGATGAGGACTGGGACGACGATAACGATGGCATAGCAGATCTGTTCGATCCGGATGACGGGAACTGTGGAGTGGTGGATTCCGATCCGTCTGATTCCTTCTATCGACCGTGGTATCCGCTTGACGATACCGACGCTCTTGACGGCAGCACGGACAGCCAGCGATATACTGACAACTCGTCAGATCATTGGAACATCACCTTCCTGATCAATCCGTTCGTAGCCAGTAACGTCGTGTTCAACTACAACGGTTACGACCCCACCACAAATCCGCCGACAAGCGGAACAATACCTGAGTTCTGGTGGATCTATCTGTCACGCTGGAGTGCATGGAATGGGGACAACAAGTGGGACATTGATGGAGATGGAGATGCCTTACAGAATGGCCTCGATGTCGACCAAGACTCTGACGGCTTGCCGGACTGGTGGGATCAGGACGAGGGCAATGACGGCATCATGGACGTAGACGATCCGAAGATGGGTGGCACATTCGACTCCAATACTTGTGGCTTTGTGGCGCAACCGTCCAGCGCCAGCGGCCAAGCTCCAACAGGATTGGCTTGCGGTCTCGCCTACGCGATGCAGTATGGCTACCCGTTGAACGGGTTCACTGTAAGTTGGGGTCTGCCGTTCGCGAGCAGGCCGGACCAATCCTACAGCGACGGCGCGTACGACGGCGCCAATTCCGCCCAGAACTGGCAATGTAGCACAGAATGCTATCACTTCGAATTCGGAGGCCAGGTATGGGCTTCATCTAACTACAGCGCACTGATCAACAACCGTGATCTCTACATCGCCTGGGTGGGAATGAAGATTCAGTACCCGGGGTGGTCGTGGAACTTCGATCTCAACGGGAATTACTTCCCAGACGAGTTTGCTGACCACATGTCCAACGATGTCGACCCTGACGATGATTGCGCGGCTAAATTGTCTGGCATCAACAGCCAGACCGGCCAGCCATTCACTGACCCGACCTGCATGTTCAACGACACAGCGGACCTCGATGACGACTTCGATTCTGTCTACGATCACTTCGACGCGGATGACGACAATGACGGATTATGGGATTTCTTTGAAGTTGACACCAACAGCGACTGGGATGACGATGCAGGTACTCAGCCCCCTGGAAATTTCTTCATCGGCATCAACTGCGTTGATGGTGATGACGACGGTACCGACACAGACCCCGATGAGGATGGTTGGTATCAGGCGGTCTGGGATCAAGGCAGGCTAGGGCAAGGATTGCTGTTTCCGCGCTTCTACGACGTGGACAATGACAACGATGGTGTACCCGACGGAGAGGATTGGGACGATGACAACGACGGCAACTCGGATGTTCTGCAAGAGCAAGTTGCGGGCTGTTTCTGGGGTGAGGAACAGTCAATCTGGGACCATGATAATGATGGTATTGTGGATTGGATGGACGATGATTGGGACGCTGACGGGAGAATCAACACGGTTGAACTGAGTACCGCCACCCCGTTCGTATCGCCGTGGGATCACGACAATGACGGCATCCGCGATGATGAGGATCTTGACGATGATGAGGATGGTATGCTGGACGAAGACGAGATCATGCTCTGGCCAACTCGCTTCGGTCGTAACTCGACCAATCCATGGGATCATGACGACTACGGCAACGGAGAGGGACTCCACAATCCAGTAAACTCGTCGACCGGCCCAGACGTGCTTGACATCGATGACGACAACGATACCCGTGAAGACCTCAACTATGACATTCTGGAGGAGGGTCACACCAGTGACCCATGCTACAACGGCACCGCTTCGAGTGATTGGGACCATGACAACGACTGTATTCCAGACAAGGACGACAAGATACCCACGCACATCAATATCACAGTACCAGAGGTGTTGTGGATCGACGCCATGAGTCCAGCAATCTTCCACGGATACGTCGAATGGCTGAACATGTCTTCGCTCGCTTTCGAGCCGGCACCCAACCTACCAGTGCAGGTACACATTGAATGGACGCAGAACGGCAGCACCGCAATCGAGACCATCGACGTGCTGACCGACTCCTGGGGCGGCTACACAGTTGGGCAGTTCCTCTACCCTGAGTCGATTCACGTGGGTGACAATAGCACCTATACTGTATATGCCGAGGTCACAGAGATGTTCATCCATGATAGCAGCGAATCGATGTATCATCAGGTGGCGGTGCACGCTAACCTGACGCTCGATTACGTCTCGTGGACTTACTTCCGCTCGGACGAGCAGCCACTCTGGCTTGACTTCAAGGCGCATTACGCTGCAGATTGGGACCGTGGCATCTACGACGCGCGCATCGTGAATGCACCAATGACCTTCTCAGTCTCAGGTGGTCCGTTCGGCAACCGCACCACCCCTACCAACTTCACTGGTTACGGATTCGGATTCCGAGCCGACTCTGCGGGCTGGTGTTCACTTACGTTCGTACAGGCCGGTGGAATCCAAGGAAACTGGATGCAGGTTCGCTGGAATTCGACGATGGACAACGGACCGGGTATGCTGCAAGGTGGCTATGAGGAGATTATCTGGGATAACGCCAGCAAGTCACACAATGTCATCGGTCGCTACAACTACACCACCACTTCGTTACCCGTCGGAGATTACGAGTTCGTAGGGAGGGTAGCCCCACCGTTAGCTTCTGAATGGCCGTTCCCGTACCTTGTTGGTGATCAGACCGATCCGTTCATGATTCGATCGATGCATCGCATGTACGTTGAAGCGAACATCATCGTATCAGGGGATAGTGCCGTCTATTACTGGGATTCCACGCAGTTCACCGGCTCGACCACCTTCGGTGCATGGAGGGCTCTGTTCCTCGAGCCAGGACTCGCTGCGGCGAACACCACGTACGCCGAGGCAAGTCTAGGGAAGCCGTGGTCTCAGAGTTGGGATGGTAACCCTGCTACGTTGCAGGGTGAGGCAGCCCGCTTGAGGCCGTTCCTGCATCACAACGGAACACACTGGTACATCGCCATGCAGAACGGTGGTGATTTCGACGTGCCGCCGTGTGGTCCGGTAGACCCGGACAATCCAGGAGCGGACGTGCGCTGCGAGATAATTCCAGAGATGAACACCGGAGAGACGTTCCGCGTGATAGGTAACGTCACCAACCGCACTTTCACGCCTTGGCCACACGACCCCGTGGCATTGCAGGTCGACCTTGACCACAACGGCATATTCCAAGGAACTCAGGAGACAGGTTACGCCCGAAAGCCGGACATGATCGCCAACGAGGCGGTATTCGATTACAACTGGTCATGGTACAGTCAGTACGCCTCAGGTACCTATGGCGTCCGCGTTGATTTCACCAATTCGAACTACTATTTCACCGGCAATCAGACGAACGTGCTGGCACCAACAGGCGCGTACGTGAACGTGACCGTAGTGGGTACCACGGACTTCCAGTTGAACTCGGTTCCACGTCTGTATCGCAACATGAACGCCACAGTAGAAGCCCGGCTGATTGACAACGCGCTGCAACCAGTATCCAGCGTAGCGGTGAATTGGTCATGGTCGGCATCAGGAGTTCAAAACGCCTCGACGACCGATAGCAATGGCGTGTTCAAAATTCCATTGAACATCACCGCAGACCATGATCTGGGTAACTTCACGATGACCTTCGAGTTCCTCGGTTCGCCCCTACTCAAGGGAAGCCGTGTCGTCCAGGACTTCTGGGTGGTATCTCGCACGCACATTAACCTCGTACACGCGGAGTGCACTGAAGTGAACATATGTGAGAGTGGGGACTTATGGGAGTTCACCGCGCAGGTGACTGACGATAATCGAACTCCAGAGTCAAAGGACATAGGTTCCGCGCTCGACGGGGCTGGAGAGAACGGCGGTAAAGTTCAGGTCGTCTTCGAAGGCATAGATTTCGACAACGTCTATCATCGTCAGATAGTGAGTGAACTCAATCCAAACGCAGGTATCATCCACTACGAACGTGTGCTTGATCCGCAATTGCTGATCGATGATCCAGCGTCCTTCCTACCGGATGGATTCGGACCGGTGAACATCATCCTCAGATTCGAGGAGAATCTGCCAAATGAGGGCTGTTCCGTTCTAGAAGAGTACCAACTTGCTCTACAGGGAGCTTGGGATCCATGTACCCAGCAACCGAGCAATGACCACTTCCGTCGCGTACTCAACCACAAGGTGGACGGCTTCAGTCTCATCGGGCGCACATCACTGCTCGTCGACGAGCAGATTGTCTACACATCGGAGATTGACCCGTCGACGGGTGGTGTCATCGAGAAGCCGATGGTGATTACCGGACAACTACGAGACGAGCTTGACCATATTCTCTACAACCGGCAGATTCGTGTCTATTATGAGATGCAGGGTTCCAGCCAAGGTCCTGTATCGTGTGATCCGGGGACCTCTGACTTTGAGGGGAATTTCTCCATCACTTGCCCACTTTCTGGAGTACTCGCCGGTCAGGCGCGAGTCACTGTAGAGTACAATGCATGGGAGAACAATGACCGCTTCCGTTACAAGAACGCCAGCGTCACTCACCTTTTCCCGGTGTTCTCCAACTCTACGCTGGAGATTACCGAGGCTGGTCCGTTCAAGACCGACGTAGACCGATTCACGTTCGCTAACGGGACCAGTTTCTCAGTTCTCTATCTGAAGGAGTCGTTCCACATCGAGGCGATGCTGAAGCAGAGCAATGGTCAACCTCTTGGTGGCAGATGCGTCAACATCTATCTCAATCCGCTTGAGAACACCCGCCCAATCGCAACCGCTTGGACGAGTGATGAGGATGGCTCAATTCATTGGTTCTCAGGTGATCCAGAGCAGAATCCCAGTCGCAAGGGAGTGGAGCCGATAGGCAACGAACTTGAGGGTTTCAGGACTCTGCGAGTCGCCTACGAGCCTGATCGTGAGGTGTCCAAGGGATGCGATCAAGAGACTTCTGCTGTGGTCAACGGGTCGTACATGGATCTACTCGTTCTGGTACGCAGCAAGGTCGATCTGTCTATCGACGATGGTTGGGAGAAGCCCCTAGGCTATCTGCCAGGAGATGAGGTAACCGGAGGAGTTGCGGTCATCCGAAATCGTATCGAGGCCGCAGTCGCCGGGCAGCAGGTACACTTCCTGCGTCAGTACTGGAACGGTACGGATTGGGTTAACGAATCGCTTGATATCGCCACTACCAACGACCGGGGTATCGCTAATTTCAGCTACGAATACACCGGAACCCAGTGTGGTGACGAGACTTGTGACGGCACTTGGAGGGTGATTGCTCACTTCCCTGAGACATCACTGTTCGGTGGCGGCGAGGATATCGTAGGATTGGTTGTTCTCGGTCAGCCACCTGGTGATCTGAATGCAGCGGCTTGGTGGACGCAACCGAACATCGTGCTACCAATCATCATAGCGCTGCTGTTCGCCATGATCATCAGCGCGGTGATGTACAAACGCTACGCTGAGCGCCGCCGCATCGAGATTCTGCGCGGTATCCTGATGGATACGATGATGCAACTACAGGCAGCCAACGAGTACATTCAGGTCATCTTCAACTGCTACAAGGATCTGGTACGGTTCTTCCGTTCTCACGGCTTCATGAAGAAGGTGTATGAGACCACTCGCGAGTTTGAGTGGGCTGTCAAGCAGGCGCTCACAGGTATCGCCTCAGCGGAACAACTCGACTCCTTCCTCTCCATCTTCGAGGAAGCGCGTTACTCCGACCACACGATTACGGTGACTCATCGAGATGGTGCTATCCACACGCTGCAGGCTATCACGACCAGCATCGACCTAGCACTTGGTGACCAATCGTTCACTCGTTCTACAGAACACGATGCGAACATCCACACCACGCAAATCAAGGCAGGACAGTTCATCACTGCTGAAGGTGAGATGCGCCAAGCCGGTATCGATGAAGAAGTCGACGACGTCGGATTCAGCCTCTGATTGAGACCTGAATCAGCACCCAGAGATGGGCTGTGATGGTGGGCCGTCAGGCTCTCGCTCAGTCTTCGATCAGGTCACCCTTGGCATCGAGAAGTTCCACGGTGAGCCCTATCTCCATGGCATCAGCGAGAATCTGCTCATGCATCTCATCGCTGAATTGGTCGAGTGCGGGAAGTTGTGAGACCGAACTCGGGTCGCGCAGACGGTCAATGATGTGGTTGAGTACGCACGAGACTCCGTATGCCTGTCCGGTACGGAAGGCGTGGTCAACCGAACCTGCCTCGGAACCCTCGGCACGCATGCGGGCTAGCACCTGATTGGAGTAGGCTGACATCGCTCCGTAGACTGTTTCCATCATGTGTGATGGCTCAGTCCATGAGTCGTTCAAGCGACCCTGTGCTTCGGCAATGGCTGCTTCAGCTGCCGCCGTGAAGAGCCTGTGCGCCTCGACACTTTCGCGGTCATCCAACTGCAACGCTTCATCGATGAGTTCACGCCACTCAGCCATGGTATCGGAGCGGCCAGTCAGCGCACCTGTATCAAGGATTTGCCGAACCTCTGCTTGCTCTCAGTTCGGTGGTATTGGTAATCGGTATAGTAAATGCCAGTCGATTTCTAAGGCTCAGTCATGCGCTTCGGGCCCTTAAGGGCCCTCAGCGTCCACGGTGGGTTCATAACAGGAGGGCGGGTCGGCGGGGCGCATACGTCGAGGGACCACCATGAGTCAGCGCAACGTGAAGACCAACGCCGCTCTATTGGAACTCATCGGCGATCTCAAGAGCCAGTCTCGAGATACAGGAAGTGCACTCTGGCGAGATGTGGCTCGGAGACTAGAGAGCAGCAGGAAGAATTGGGCTCAACCAAACCTGAGTCGTCTCTCAAGGCATGCAGGCGATGCGTCTGTGGTATTGGTGCCCGGAAAGTTGCTCGGCAGCGGTGATGTGGCTGGCAAGCCGACGGTAGCCGCATACAGAGTCAGTGAAGGAGCCCGCAACAAGATTGAGGCTGCCGGTGGAAAGGTGCTCAGCATACCCGAGTTGATGCAGGAGAATCCGGATGGAAAGGGGGTGTTCATCCTTGGATGAAGAACAGGAAACCATCACCTGGGTGTACGACGCCACCGACCAGATTCTTGGTCGATTATCGAGCCACGTGGCGAAGGTATTGCTGTCGGCAAAGCGTGAGGGCCGTGACGAGCGGGTCGTCGTGGTGAACGCTGGACAGGCGGTCGTTTCAGGTTCGCGTGATTCGATACTTGCTCGCTACCGCCATAAGGTCGAGTTGAACCATCCGCGTAAGGGGCCGTTCTTCCCCAGGATGTCTGATAAGATTCTGAAGCGCACCGTTCGTGGAATGCTGCCCTATCAGAAGAACTCCACTGGACGTGCAGCTCTGCGTAATCTGCGGGTTGTTCAAGGATGCCCCGCTCACCTTGCTGGTGATGAATTACCGGAAGGTGTTGTGCGCGGTGACCTGTCTGGAATCGCTCGCCCACTGCCTGAAAGATTTCTTCGACTGGACGATATCAGCGAGTCGCTAGGGGCTCCACAGAGAATCGTAACCGGAGGTGATGCCTGATGGCGCGCCGAAAGAAGAAGCAGGCAAAGGTCGTGAATATGAGCGGCAAGCGCAAGACGGCCATCGCCCGAGCCACCGTCAAGAAAGGCAAGGGAAGAGTACGCGTCAACAGTCAACCAATTGAGATCCTGCAGCCGGAACTAGCTCGTCGCAAGGCGTGCGAGCCCCTGGTCATCGCCAAGGCGATGGATCGATTGGAAAACGTGGATATTAAGGTCAACTCCCATGGTGGAGGAGTAATGGGTCAGATGGATGCGGTGAGGACTGCAATCGCCCGTGGACTCGTGCAGTTCAACGACGGCGCGGAAGGCGTCGATGAGGACCTGCGTGACGAGTATCTCAGATTCGATCGTTCATTACTAGTGAACGATCCGCGTCGCAAGGAACCGAAGCACCAGCTCGGTCGCGGTGCACGCAAGAAATGGCAGAAGAGCTATCGATAAGGTGAAAAAAATGTTGATTCCAGTGAGATGTTTCAGTTGTGGGGCTGTTGTCGGCCAGCATTGGCAGGCATACAAGGACGCGGTCGATGCAGGTCGCGATGCTGCGGAGGTACTAGACGAGTTGAAGGTGGCTCGCTACTGCTGTCGACGAATGTTCGTATCCCATGTTGATTTGATTGATGATGTAGCACCGTCCAGTGTCTCTCAGGACCCGCAAAGAAGTTGAGTGAGCATCCAAAGGACATATCACAGGTTGATGTTCCAGAGTGACACACCGGGCCCGTGGGTTAGCTTGGCTATACTTGACGGCTGGGGGCCGTTAGACTCCGGTTCAAATCCGGACGGGCCCATCCGGTTATTGTCGTCGTGACGTATTCGGGTTGGCGTTAATAGACAAAGGCGCTCATGGATTCTCCATGAGCGCGCGTGTAGGCCACGGTGTCGTCCTTCTTTTCCTTCTACTCGCTTCCATATCACCACTTGTTCAGATGAGCGAGGCAGTAGGAGGGACAATCAGCCAGAATGAAGTCTGGTCAGGTGCGGTGATATTGGATTCCGATGTGAGTATCAACAGCGGGGTCACGCTCACTATCTCTGCCGGGACGGACGTCAAAGTGCCGGATGACTACATCATCACGGTCTCAGGCAATATCGTCATCGAAGGCACAGAAGCATCACCGGTGACCATCTGGAGCAACAGAACAGCGGTCGGTGGCACCAGCATCTCAGGGGTGTGGGGCGGCATCCATGTGCTTTCAGGGGGCAGTGTCACTGCATCCCACGTCTCTGTCAGCAGAGCTCGCGGTGCGTTCGATGTCTACGGAAGCGGAACATTCGATGATGTGGCCGTGTATGATTCATTCATCGGCTTGCGCCTCTGGGGATCTGCCACTATCACCGATTTCACTTGCGAGCGTATCGACTTCACCTGTTTGGAGGTAAGTGGGACCGCCAGCGCCAACGGAGTGAACACAAGGGATGCGGGACTCGGTGTCAATCACATAGGGTCACTCGACTTGACGGACTTGACGGTCACAGACAGTGGACTTGGAATCCAGTACGCCGATGGAAGCAGCGGCAGCACTCAGGTGGTGAATCTGACCAATCTGCAGACTGGATTGGTGGTGCGCGGTGCCAGCTCAGTCTCTGCTTCGCAGGTCAGCGGTTCAGACCTCGGTCTGCTAATGGATGCAGTCTCGACTTCTGGATTCACCCTTTCCGACGCCAACTTCACCGACATAGAAGTGCTCGTACTGGGCACCGACATATTCGACCTCACACTCTCGGCCATCACTGTCTCAGGTGTTTCACCTGGAGGTTTGACCACCTCTCCTTGGACGGTGGACGTGCGAAACGAAGGAATGTTCAGACTGCAAGACTCCAACTTATCTGGATTCAGCAGTGGCATTCGTCTATCCGGTTCGGGTTCGCACGTTCTTGAAGAAGTCGATCTCGACTTATCTGGAATGTTCATCGATGCGAGCGGTTCGGGCACACTGCTCGTTGAGAACGGTACTTGGATTACCAGCGGTGATGGATTCGGCCATCTCTCGTCACTCACCAGTGAGTGGCATCAGTTGTCGATGAGTGGAGGTGCGTTGGTGGATTCGGGTCTGGAAGTCACAGGTGGGCAGCACTCGTTCACCGCCGTTGAAGTGGCTAGGCAGTACCAGTCAACCGACCAGCAGTCGATTGGCATGGATGTTCTGTGGGCGGACATCATTGCTAACGGTATCACTCTCACAGGATGGAACACAGGTCTGGATTGCGGCCAGGACTGCTCCATCACAGGCACCTCTCTCACTGCAGGACAGGGTGGTGTGAATGGCGGTTCTGGGATGTTGGTCGATGGGGGCGCGGTAACTCTGGTTGGGCTTGCCACGCTCGACTCCGAAGTAGGCGTGCAATTGGCAGATGGTGACCTGCATGTCGAATCATGGGGTGCCTCGAATCATGGTTCAACATCGCTGCAAGTGGACGATGACGGCTCGGCAATCATCCGGTTCTTCCCCGCCGGCAGTTCGCTCGGGCTGTTCGATGCCATGGGTGGAGGTAGTCTTCTATGGGGTTCAAGTTCTACGGCCAACATCGCCGTCAGCATCTCCGAGGAATTCACCGAATCGACTGTGGAAGTCACCGATTTGACCACGAACCCACAGTCAGGCGTGCAGGTTATCGCCCACGGTTTCTCTGAGGTTAGCGACTCGATGGGTGAAGTCAGCCTGCCGCTGCTACAATCCGGTTCAACGGTCGTGGCTCACGACGCCGCTTCCGGGGCTGGTGCATCCGCAATGCTCACCCCACCGGGTGGTACGCTCCAACTCCCTCTGCTACCCTCTAGTGGTGACTGGGTAGTGCCGGCGGGAGTCGATGCGATTCTATCCAATGGAGCATACTCGTTACCGGGCAATCTGACGATTGAGGCCACTGCGTCATTGAGTCTGCTGAACGCGTCGCTTTCACTGCCAGTAATCGGGTCATTGACCGTCCAAGGAACCGGTCAACTGTTTGGTGATGCAGGTAGCCTTTCAGGGGGTGCTGCTACCTTGGATTCCGTAGATCCCCTAGGTGGCACCGGTGCCGGATTGACACTTTCCACACCAGTGTCTTACACCTGCTCGACTCCGCGAGCATGGCAAGGTGTGCATTTCACCGCCAGCCTCTCAATCTCTGCAGATTGTGGAGTGATTATCGAGAATGGCAGCGCCTCAGGGACGATTACCGTAGGAGAAGATGGTTGGTTGGAACTCAGGAGTGCCCTTACAGTGCGCGTACTCGATTGGGGTCTGCCCGTCCAAGGCGCCAGCGTGGCCACCGAGGGTTCCACGCAGGCTACGGATTCAGCTGGCGAGGCAACCTTCTCGGTAACAGGTCGCAATGTGACTTCTGAAGGGGAGAATGTGCGCGGAATCGTCACCGTTTCCATCTTCCACGGCGCCCACAACCAATTACGTAGTTGGGACACCAGTTCATCAACGTCGTTCGATGTGATGATGTCCACCGTTTCAGGAGGAATGACGACCGGATGGCTCAGGCTTGAGAAGGCGTTCAGTCCGTATTATCTTGACAACAACCTGACCATCACTCAGGACACAACGATGTCGCTGCTTGCCCAAGTATCGCTTACTGTGGCTCCAGACAGGGGAATCAATGTCAAGGGTGTACTAGAGTCCGACCGAGCGGCGATTACTGGAACTGATTGGAACGGCATATCGACTGCTGGAGGAGAGGCGCTGGTCACACTGGAGCAGGGAACTCTGGCGGGCGCTCCGCTGTCAGTTGGTCCCGATGCGACCGTGGTGACGGTTTCCGAAATGATTCTCGATGGGGCGATGCTGCAGGCGACATCGAACGGTGAGCCGGTCTCAGTCAATGTGGCAGATAGCCTGCTACACCAACATGACGGATGTGTGCAGACAAATGGGGAGGCAGTGTCTCTCAGTATGTACAGAGTCACTCTGCAGGACTGCGGGCAGTTCGCCGCCATGCTGACTACATCGAACATCGAACTGAATTATGCCGTGCTAGGAGCTGGAAACGATGTCGGTCTGTGGATGCGCGGAGTATCTGGCAATGTCTCCGGTGTCAATGGCAGCGGACATGATGGATCGGGTTCGGCAATCATAGCGGAGATGCTCGGGCCGAGTGCCTCTCTGACAAATCTGAATCTGAGTTCCAGCGGGCAGTCACCAGCGGTGCTGGCGCAGAATTGTGATCAGTTGCTACTCTCTGACAGTGTCATCCACGGTGCTCCCGGTATCTATCTCGATACTAGCGCTGCCAGCCTGTCAGATATTTCGTTATTCGGTACCGGTGGTGGCGAGGCAATCAACGTACAGGGCGTGCGAGCGCAGACGCGCACAATCATCACCGACAGCGAAATCTCCGATTACGCGATTGGTTTGCTGCTGAGCGGGGATACAGGTGACCTCGAGGCTGATGGCCCGTTATCGCTCTCGAACAACTGGGGAGCGAGCAATTCGATAGTTTCCACCGGTCTCTCGTTTGAATCACGTGGTGATGCTTTGCCCGGAGTTGTTGAACTCGATGGAAATATCGAATATTCAGCAGAGGTGTGGTATCCGACACAGTTCAATCCAGACTCTGCTGTGGTATCCGGTCCAGCAAAACTGCTGGTGGGTGACATCTGGGAACTCACCGTTCTTGGGGGTGCGGGTGAGCCATTGGACGGCGCACATGTGCAGGTAACGGTTCCCTCATTCAAGCCGGATCAGCAGATAAACGTGACAACGGTGTCTGGAAATGCCAGCGTCGAACTCCTCTACGAAGAGCATACTTTCGATACCATCAGCCAGATTCCGGAAGCGATGTATCAAGCCAATTTCCCTGGTTACATCGATGCAGATTCATCGTTCGCCATCGGACGTAACGCGCCGCGCCAAGTCAGCATCGGGTTGACGATGAATCAACCACCGGTGGTGAACATCACCAACCCGAGCGGGGATGTCGAATTACAGCAGGGAGACCCACTCGACCTAGCAGCGTCAGCACAGGACCCCGATGTCGGTCAATCAGACCAGATAACCTATTCCTGGTACCTGCGAGAACAGGGAGAAGCCCCTCCAGGCATGCTGTTGTTCGAGGACTCAGTCGGGTCGTATCCGGCGTTCACTGATGTTGGAGTGTACACAGTGACTGTTGAGGCGCGCGACCCGTGGGGCGCTATGGCGAGCGCTAGTGTGACCGTCACCGTACTCATTCAGGACAACGATCTTGACTTCATCGACAGTTGTCAGATATCCGGCCCGAATCAGTGGTATGATCTTCAGGAGGACCGCTTCTGTGGCCCAGATGTATTTGATCAGGACGACGATAACGACTTCATCAAGGATGACCGGGATGACTTCCCCTTCGATCGTTGCGCTTCCACCGACACTGACTTCGATGGGTTGCCCAATTCAATACTGTCAGGCTGTGAGACAGACCTCATCGAGGATGACGACGACGACAATGACGGCGTTCTGGATACCGAGGATGCCGACCCTCTCGACGCCACGATATCCGTTCCCGAAACAGATTCCGGCTCATCGGGCTTGGCATGGCTGTTCTCTCCTCAGGTGGTGCTTCCCACACTGCTGCTCGTAGGGGTAGTGGTGTTCATCTTCATGCGCGGTAGGATAGATGGCGACTCTGATGGTCCGGGAACTTTCTGATGGTGAGTGGATGTCCCTTTCCTCACCATCGATGATCGCTGCAGCTGTAGTCGGTCTTGTTGCCTTCATCGTACTCTACGACGGCTGGCGCGTGATGCAAGGTCGCAGCCGAGTGGGTCGGCTCGGTCGGCTCTCTGGTGGTGGATTCGCATGGCAGACGGATGCTGGCCGCGAGTTGGTCAGAAACGGCTCTCAGTTGGCGACATTGGGTGTGATGATGGCGCTTCCCTGGATGCTGTCCGAGCGCAGCGGGACACCGATGTGGTGGCTGCTGCTGTTCGACGGACTGCTGGCACTGCACTGCGTTTGGCTGGTGCTGCCCAAACGCTACGCCATCACTCGCACCCATCTGTTTGTGGACGGCTTCGAGCATACTTGGGAGTCGCTGCGCTGGGGTGGCTGGGAAGGTGGCTCGCGCATCGTGTTGCAGCGTCGTGGCTGGTGGCTGTTTGCGCCGCTGCCACTGGGTGGCCAG
>CAXEUS010000106.1:0-26550 GCA_963999385.1 uncultured Candidatus Poseidoniales archaeon
CGTGGAACACACTCAACGTTGTGCGCGAACACTGCCAGTGGACTCGAATCAAGAAGGTCATAGAGGGAGGACAGATCTCCATCAAGGTCCGAGCAGAGCAACTCCAGCGTGACTTCCGGAACTCGTCCGTGTACAGCATCAAGACAGGCCTTGTAGTGCGCCGCTCCCCCATCGGGTAGGTCATCTCTGTTCACCACCGTGATTACAGCATGTGATATCCCCATCAACTCCACCGCTGTGGCGAGGTCTTCAGGCTCTCCTGCGTCTAGCGGAGGTGGTGATTTCACCGTCCCGACAGCACAGAATCTGCAGGAGCGAGTACACTCTTGACCGGCGATCATGAATGTGGCAGTACCTCTTCCCCAACAGTCGTGGATGTTCGGGCATCGGGCTTCCTCACACACGGTGTTGAGTGTATGCTCGCGCACCGTTGAGCGAGTCTCGTTGTAGGTTGATTGCGCCCCTCCCGTCGGCAGACTGGTCCTGAACCACTCGGGTAATCGCTTGCGTGACGCCTTGCGTCTTTCCTCTACCGTCATCCGTGCCGCTCCTCCGCATCCTCCGAGCATGCTGACGTCCTCAGACCGGTCGGAGAGTGGCAGTCTGTGGCTCATTGAGTCCGCACCTCGACTCGCTGTCAGATGCAGAGGCGAATAAGGATTCGTCCGCCGGCTACGCCGGCGTATACGCGACAGGCTCAAGGTGAATGGCAGGGTCGTCGACCCGCTCCGAGGGGACCAGATGCAGGCAGCACTCGTAACCGGCGGCTCCAAGAGAATCGGTGCTGCGATTTGTCGTGCTCTCGCTGCTGAAGGGGCTGCGGTGGCCATCCACTGCCATCAATCGAAGTCGGAGGCGTCTGCGTTAGCGGCAGAACTCGAATCTGCTGGAACTCGAGCTGTAGTGGTGACAGCGGATCTCTCTGACCCCAATCAAGCGATGTCGCTGGTCGAGAGAGCGGCGGCTGAACTTGGTCCACTAGACCTGCTGGTGAACAACGCCTCGCTGTTCGAGTATGATGACCTGGGGTCATTGGAATCTGAACGCTACCTGCGCCATCAGGCGGTCAACGCGCTGGCGCCGATTCTACTCAGTCGTGAGTTCGCCAGCCAGTGTCCTGAGTCCGGCGGAGTGGTGGTCAATATCCTCGACCAGAAACTGTCCAATCCCAATCCGGACTACCTGTCATACACCGCCAGCAAGCAGGCGCTCGGCGGGCTCACCAGTGCACTCGCTCAACAACTCTCACCACGAGTTCGAGTGAACGGCGTCGCCCCCGGACTGACACTCCCTTCAGAACACGCTTCACCAGAGGCGTTCGCTGAGGTACACGATGGCAATCCACTCGGACGCGGCGTGCAACCAGAGGACATCGCCGAAGCGGTCATCTACCTCGCTCAGGCACAGGCAGTCACCGGAGTGATGTTGCACGTCGATGGAGGCGAGCATCTGGTTCCCAGATCTGACGACATCCTCTATGGGAAAGGGTGAATCCATGTTTGAAGATCCGGTGGCAATCCTGCTCCAGCGTCGCGGTATCATCGGCGTCACCACGCTCTCTCTGCGAGACCACATCGTCGAGATGGAGTTAGGCATCCTTCCCAAGGAGCAGGACAGAACGCAGCGCATCCGCTTCGAAGTCGATCTGCACCTTACCGGAGCAGAAGCACCTGTCGAGGACCAGATCGACCAAGTGCTCGACTATGACTTCATCCGCGCTACCATCGATAGCGTAGCGACAGGAGGGAGAAACAATCTCTTGGAAACTGTCGTATCTGATCTGCTGGACACCTACATGCGGCCCCCAGAGGTGGAGGCGGCGAGCGTTACAGCGACGAAACTTGATGTCTACGACGGTGATTCCGAGGTCGGCTGCCGAATGATTCGCATCCGGGATTGAATCCCACTTGACGAGCGGGAGGTTCATGGCCGAAAGGCGCACCCCACTGGTTGCGGGGATTGCCAAGCCTGGTCAACGGCGCCGGACTTAAGCTCCGGTCCTTAGCGGTTCGTGGGTTCGAATCCCTCTCCCCGCACCACTCTCATTACATCGCTTACAGCGATGCTAACGATAAACGACGCATGTGATGGCCCAATGACGGTGAACCTCTTATGACTCCTGTGTGACGGAGAGAGCATGATAAGAGCGCATGCTGCCTTTCAGCGGCACAGAAGCCGCGCTTCGGCATTGGCGTTGATGCTGGTGTTTCTCCTCGCCAGCCTCGCCTCGCTCATCGCACCTCCAATGGTGGAACTATCGCAGGATGATGTGCCTCGCTACACCGGCGATGATCCGCTCTATCTCTACACCCTCTACATGGCCGAAAGGGACTCCAACGCTGGTGGGGACGGCTTACTGACGACAGATGCCCCAGACTCTGCGTCGGACGATCAGCGTAACGAGAGTGCACTCGCTGACACACTAGAATTCCGTACCCCAATCCTGCTCTCTGATTTCCGCATCGCTGGGCGCACCACCGCAAATACCGGCGAGTACAAGATTCCGCTGAACATTTTCCTGCGGGCAACCGGTGGACAGCAGGACGTTGCAACTTACACCTTCACGCTGAAGGTGGACACGGCTGGCGGAGAGATCACCAAGGCAACGGAGCAGAAAGAGATGAACGCCTGCGACTCGATTCTTCCCGGGGGCTGTGGATGGAATCAGGTGGTCATCAATCTCAAGTGGACCGGTGCGCAGGAGTTCACTGTCATCGCGGATGGACAACTCAAACTGTTCATCTCCGCTGAATCCTCTTGCGAAGGTTCGTCTGGAGGTCCGTTCTCGCCATCCTGCGATGCCGAGGTAGCATGGGGGAAGCCAGATGACATCACTGACTACTCATCGATGGAATTCTGGGCGAACGCCCTTTCTGGCAGTTCCGTCCGACTGCACCAACCAGGAGCGCTGTGGACAGACCCAGAGGTCGTTGACTGGTACCCCAACTCTCTGCCTGATGAGCGTTCGATGAACTTCACAGTTGACGTGCGTGACTCACTTGGACGATTCGACATCCAATCAGTCAGTGTGCAGTTGCAGAATCCATCAGCCACCTACGTCGTCGACCACTCTTTCTCGGATAATGAACTGGTTGAGGACAACAACGGTTTGCGTGGAGTGCATCAGTGGGTGCATCCTGCGAATGTGGAGCATGGGGAATATGAATTGACGTTGGAGGTTATTGACATCCAAGGGCATTCGGTACTCATCGAACACACGCCTGTATACTTCCATCGCTATGGCATCAGCGTCCGGCATGCATTGGACCGTACTGTGGAGTACATTGCCCCTGGTCAGACGACTCCGGTCAATCTATCCCTTCGGCATATCGGGTCGGTGGGCGAAGCGCTAGACGTTGAACTTGATCTGCTCACCAATCTGGGTAGTAACTGGGTCGTGGAATTTGACCATCCTGAGTCGTATTATCTCGGAGACGGCGGAGATGAGTTGCTAGCCATCCTGACTCTAGGTGCACCTTCCGAACTGTCCAACGCCCCCTCTAGGCTGGAAATAGCGGCACGCGCGCACAACGCCAGCGGAGCAGAGGTACAATACCTCGTATTCAACCTCGACCTTGAGAAACTGGATGTCTATGCACCACCGATGACATCTCTCTGGGATTCGGAACACGAGCATCAGATTGCCAATTCGAGTCGCCCTGAATCATTCGACCCCAACATCCCGCGCTTCGTCGACCAAGGTCAGTTCACACCATTCTATCTTGAGTTGTTCAACACAGGATTCGATGTAGACTCCTTCCGTCTGGATGTGCCGCTGAAGCCGCGGGGGACTGTGTTCTACTTCGTCGATAATGACACCAATCCTCCTGTTCAAATCGAGCAGAACCTGCAGGATGGATTGTGGCACACTGCGCAGCTGGATAGGCACGTGACCCAGACGATAGTCCTCTATGTCAAACCGTCACAGGATGAGGATGATCCCGACTCTGGGCTGATGCGCATTGAGGTCATCAGTGGAGGCAATAATTCCCTGACTTCGATTGTGGAGTTCTCCCCTCACCGTACCCGTGGTATCCAAGCGCGTGTGACATACGACTGTGATGGGGTTGGTAATGGGCTAGGACATGTCGAAGCAGATGTCTGCTCTCCTAGCTCTGGAGGCATCAGCATGCGAGTAGAGGTGACACAGACATCCGGTTCACCAAATGAGGTTACTGAGTGGGTATTGGTGAATCCAGCGAACTACGTGGGCAACGCCGAGGCCAACGTTCGCTATACCCAATGGAACTACTACATCAATGACACAAACAGCACCCCGTTGCCACGGTTACAGATGGCTTCCGGGGATTCCGAGGAGTTCGAACTCAACATCGTACTCACCAATCAGGTTCTGGCCGGCAATCATACAATCATCATGCGTATTGAGGAGGCTACCGATGGCAGTGAACCTGATCGCTACTTCAACATGCCATTCTCCATCGAAGTAGGAGAAGGTGAGCCAAACTTGGAGATAGTGCAGGAATCTGCAAATCGGCCGATGGAACCGGGTGGTAATCGCAAGATTCAGATGCGTCTCAAGAACGATGGAAACGCCGATTTGCAGGTACTGTTGACCACCGATGCGCCGGGTGGATGGGAGGTCGACGCATACAACCCGGACACCTCCTCGCCGACGTTGTTTGTCGAGGCGTTCAGCGAGGTGACTTTCACCGTCGAGGTCGATGCACCAATCGATGCTCGCCACAAAGACCTGCACACTATTGTCGTCACCGGCGAACCAGTGTCTACAGAACGCTCCTACAGTCAGGACACGCACGCTAAGCAGGATGTCGTTGTACAGGTAGAGATCAACGACCCGTTTAGTCGCCTGAAGAACGAATTGTTCGACAACCCGAGAACCGAGACGTGGCTTCTCATGATGGGTGGATTCATGCTCATAGTCGCCTGGGTTGCCGGACAGCGTAGGAAACGGGGAGATTGGGACGAGGAAGAAGACTACTGGGGAGATGATGAGGATGTGGAATCGGACGAAGAAAGTGCCACAGACATCCCTGAACCGGTAGTCGAAGAGGTGGACGACGATGAAGTGGAACTCGCTGACGATGAGATTGAACTACTCGAGGAAGACCTACAATTCGATGATTGATGGCGTCAGCCCCCACTATGTGGGGGCAATTTTTGTCCGAACCGTGCTCCATTTGTCTTAAGTGCCAAAGGAACGGGTTGCGAAGTGGGTTCAGACATGTCTCTACACCGAAGTACCGTTGAAACAACCGATTGGCGACCGCTCGTGCGCGCCCGCGCACGCTCGCTGTCGCTCGCCCTGCTGATGCTGCTATCCAGCTTTGTGGGAATGCAATTCGCCGCCTACGAGGCGGCGGCTGGGACCGATCAGGACGGAGATGGCCTGACCTGCGGAACCGAGTTCCTGCTCGGAACGCAGTGCCAGGATTGGGACTCCGATAACGACGGACTTCCTGATGGATGGGAATGGCAGTACGGACTTGACCCGACTGACGGTTCATCGCTGACAAACAACGGTGCCAGCGGCGATCCGGATGGGGACGGTATGTCCAATCTTCAGGAGTATTCGTATCTCGAGCCAAACAACTGGGACAACACGAACACCGCTAACTTGCTCGACAATGGAGTCTGGTGGAACGGTACCGTGCCAGTGCGTAACTGGAACGAGGAGAACGCCATGCAGGTCACACAACCTGGATGTGGTGACCCTGGGTCCGACGGAAACGGGTCGAACGTCATCCTCTGCGATGAGGACCCACCGGGTGATATCTGCAATGACGGATTGGACAACGACAAGGATGGGTTGGTAGATACTGCCGACCCCGACCGTGACGGAGATGAGGTATGTGGCTCGAATGACGACGACGGCGACGGCTACTACGACGAAGACCCCGACGGATGGGACACCGATGGAGACGGGATGCCCGATGGATGGGAGGCTTCGAACGGACTTAACGCGACCTCGTCGAGCGGTGCGGACGGAATGTCTGGTGACCCCGATAACGACGGCCTGATTAACATCATGGAATACATCAATCCAGCATGGACCACCAGTAGCGGAGGCAACTACTACTTCCAGCCCGGTAACCCGAATGTCGAGGGCGCCACTGAGAATGTCAATCCGTGTAACCCGGTCCTCGGACTAGGTCCCGGGGGTTGTGCTACTATCACCGCATCAGTAGACTCGGACTTCGACACCGACCCATTCAACAACGATACTGACGGTGATGGCCTAGAGGATGGATACGAAGCGCTGGTCATCCTCACCGACCCGACAGCCAGTGATACTGATTCAGACGGCATCTTGGATGGAATCGAGGCGAACGTCAGCACCTATGGAGATCCAGCTCAACACAGTGATCCGCGTGACAACAACACCGACGGCGACCAATTCGATGATGGAGACGAGGACGTCAACGGCAACGGCCAGGTTGACTCAAACGAAACAGACCCGACCCGCCGAGAGGATTCGGGAGACTACGATAATGATGGCATAGACAACTGGTTGGAGAATCTCAGTTGCACGTTGTGGGATGTCTTCGATACCGATTCCGGTGGAGTAGGTGACGGCGACGAGAGCAATCTGTCACACGGTACCGACCCATGTATGAGCCTCGTGGACTTCAGCACAACCGTTGTCTCGTACAACGGTGGCACTAACCGCCTGACTGTAAACAACTCCAGTGGTATCGATCCGGACCCAGTAGATTGGCGACCAGGATCCCCTCCGGGAACTCTCTACTACAACGACTCTACAGGTAGTCTCACATCGTTCACGTACTCCTCGGTAACAAACAATGTAATCGATGGAGTGTCGGTGGACCCCGCAACGGCTGGTGTAGCTCCAATCACTGTGATTGCCAAAAACGGCTCATGGTGTAACTTTGAGGCAATGCAGCCTCCACCCACCATAACCACAACTCACAGGCATTGTGACGACGATTACTCTGATCAGGACGGAGATGGTCTGGCGAACTGGGAAGAGACTATGGCCGTATATGGATGGTTTTCGCTCTATACAGACGCAGATTCCGATGGCGACGGGGTCGATGACCTCACCGAGATCCTCGACTTCACCGACCCCATGGAGCCGTGTGACAATCGCCTCGACTCTGATGGAGATCAGATTAACGACTACTTTGAGAACACTACCGGTTGCGACCTGAAATACGTTCCAGGAATGGGTGCTGGCAATGGTTCAACGGACGCCTACGTCACTGACTACCTGGATGTGGACACGGACAACGGCGGAGTGATGGACGGGCAGGAATATCTCGATGGCACCAACCCAGAGAACGACCCACTCGACGACATGAATCCAGCCGACACTGATGGTGACGGCATTCCAGACAACATCGAGAACCAGACTGGCACAGACTGGCGTGACCCGGACACTGACGGAGGAGGCATGACTGACTACGAGGAGTGTCCTCCACAGTATTGGCAGGATTGCAACCTCAGCCCGCAGAATCCGTGGGACCCGACTGATGATATCATCCAGAACGATGTCGCATTCTGGGCCAACAACACCAGCAGCACCGGCATCGGAGTCCTCCCTGACCTGTCTCACTATTGGCGGGTACGCACCTACGAGTCCTACACCGGCGCCGCATACGGGATGAACGCGAGTTCGCTGATTGAGACTCAGATTACACCCGCTTGGGTCGAGTCTCATTGGATTGCAGACAACACGTTCTGGAACTCTTCAGAAGAATATTGGATTACCTACATGCAACCGATACCCCCCGGGTCGAGGGTGCCACAACCGGCGTCCGCTTACTCATGGATGAGTTGGGTTGACTCGATGGCTTCACTTAACCAATCCAATGTTTCTCATGACCTGCGTGTTTCCACTGCTGATGTCATGGACCTGACCGTTTCCCAGCCAGAGATATGGTTCTCAGACACTGAATATCAGCAATCGATTCCCTACGCAGGCCCAGGAAACTACGGTACCGACCTGCCAGATTACTTCACCAACCTTACCAAACCAGAGTCCTATGTCTACAACCTCACACAGAACGTGATTTCAGGCAAGGTCAGCGCGTGGGACAAGGTGACCGCCATCCGAGACTATCTGAACAATGAGGACGGCAACACATCAGTGGAGTTCAAACTCAATTTCGATGGTTCAGGTGTGCCGATGGTTGAAGATATCAGTCGCTTCATCCTAGAGGACACCAAAGAGGGTTCCTGCCAGGAATATGACACTGTGTTCACCACCATGGCACGACTGGCCGGAATTCCAGCGCGCAAGGCCACTGGCTTCCACAGTGGGACCTGGACCGGATCAGGATTCATGGTCATGGGGCGAGACACAGGAACATGGAGTGAGGTGCACCTCCAACAGAATAGTGCTGGCAACAATCTCGACATGGGCTGGATTCCCATCGAATCCTGCCCTCCAGCTGAACAGGTGGAGGTTGTTAACGAGAGCAGCTGGCCAGGTACCATCGAGAGAGACATGTCCTCCGGTGACATCTACATGAACGGCACTCTGCAGTTCTCAGACAACCAGACCGCTGCCGCTGACGCGCTCGTGCGCGCGTACCTGGTGCAGGCCAACGACACAACTCCATTCAACCCGACGGCACTGAACGGTAACTCTCTGGTTGGTGCAAACCTGACCGACTCAAATGGCAACTTCAGCATCAAAGGCTTCCCGTTCGACATCACTCACCCAGGATACGGACGTATCGTGGTCGAGACACAGCAAGGAGGTTACGTGCCTTACAGTACGCACGATTTCGTATGGACTGTGAACATTACAGATGATACCAACCTTACTCAGGATTCTCCCGTGCCGGTAGGCATTCCATATGTCGGCGCAGGTGCGACCACTGACATTACTGGCACGATGAACTGGAACTCTTCCCTGGGGGCGTCTCTACTGGATGTGTCCACTAAGACCAACTATTCTGTATCGCTCACCTATTTTTCGACCGTGCTCAGTCAGAATGTCACACAGACCACACAGGTTGGCGCAAACGGATTCTTCATGTTCACAGTGAATCTATCAGATGCCGAAGTCAATGGCCCGCGCAACGCTACCTTGGACTTCGCCGGCTGGCACGAAGGTGACCTGCATCTAGGACCGTCACCAATCTATCATGCCCGCCCGACAACGTACAACTTCGTGTTCAACGTCACTCCGGCTCCCGATCTTACAGCCTCGCTGGCGGGTCCATCGACTAACGATTCGTTGCTTGAGATTGGTGAGAACATCTACATCAACGGGACGATTCTCTCTGGCGGAGTATCTCCAGCGCCAATGAATGGAACGCTCCTTCTCATGCTACGCCGTAACGGCTCAACTGGACCATACTCGGACATCACCTCTTGGATTTTGAACGTCAGCAACGTGAATCAAACGACTGGAAACTTCAGCATTGTCTGGAACTTCTCCGCGTCCGATGTCCCAATCGGCCCCTCATACTGTGATGTCATCCTTCGTTTCACACCGGAAGTTCCCGGTGCGACAGATGATGCAAATCTTCCTACAGGATACGGAATCCAGAGTACGGTGGACATATCCATCCCGATTGTCGCCACGTTGCGCGATGAATCCGTCATCATTCCGATATCGTTCATGGACCACACCACAGGCACCGACATACCCTTCAATGGTACCTGGGTGACCACTTTCGACGGCGTCGTCATCAACACGACAATCGATCCGGTCAACCCTTGGTTGGATATTGAGTTCATTCCCGGGGCAAACCTAGTCGCCGGTGATTACCTCTTCAACGTCACTTACACACCGACTTCTCCGTGGTACAAGGCTGCGGCTAATGAAGGACTACAGCGAATACAGGCAGACATTGCGATGACAATCAACCTGTCACAGGATTGGACGCATCTGGGAGGACAGAACGTCATCTCGGGGACAATCACAGATGCGGTGCTGGCATCTATTGTACTCGACAATCAGACGAACATACAGTTCAATCTGGAGATCCCCGGGACCGGGCCTCCAGGGCCTAACGGGGAGCCACCACTTCCCATAGTTATCCCGATAGGAAACGGCTCTAATATTCCGAGTAACGGCACCTATTCAATCAACGTGACCATGCCAGATTACCTGCCTTCAGGTGCCTACAACTTGACGCTGAATACCGACTGGGATACCAGCAGTACTGAGCCTGGACCATACTACGTACAGACCGGGCCACTTTATCGGTTGATTGGAATCGAATCCGAGTTGGTACTAACCTCGAATCGCTCGGTGGTTGTCGTCGAGGCGGGGAACCCACTCGAACTGAACATCACCGTGCAGGACGTTGCCGACATGTCTGCCGTGGTCGCCGGGATTGTCCACTTCACATGGGATTGGGATGGTAGCATGAACATGAGCATCGGCATGGCGACTTCAAACGCTGATGGTTCCGCCATATTCAACTGGCCGGTTCCATTGTCGATGGCTCCCGGATACTACGATTTGCGCGTATCGATGCCCGACGACCTGTTAAGCGGCCTTGAAATCGGAAATCGGACCTGGACTGGAAACGAGACATTCGTGAACGTAACGGTTCAGGTTCCGAGTTCGGTCAACATAATTTCGATGCCTGCGAACGTGACTGCACAGCAAAGTTTCACTCTTGAGGGCAACATCTCGGATGGTAACGATCCGTTGCGACCGATGATTGGGTCGGTGGACATTCAGGTGTTCTTCTTCAATGACACGAGCGAGGTATTGGTCACTTCATTCACAACTCAGGCGAATGGGTCGTTCAATCTGTCCGTTCCCACCGACCCGAACGGCGATGGAATTACCAGCGGCAACAAGACGTTGGTTATCTCGGTCATCAACGGTAGCAGCCCATTCTACCTGAATGGTTCTGGACAGCAGGGTATTCTCGTAATCGGCGTCACCGTCTTCGAGACTCCCACACCATCGGGTCCGATAATCGTCACACGTGGCGATTCGGTAGAGTTTGGAGCAGACCTGAAGGAAGAATCAGATCAATGGCGCCTCCTCGCGAACGTGAGTGTGTCAGCCATGTTCCACGATACGTGGATGACTGTCGAGAACACCACCGACGCTAACGGCACTGCGCTGTTCAATTGGACTGTACCGAACACCCATCCACTCGGACAAATCACAGTCACTCTGTTCTACAACGGCTCCTGGACTCTGCACCCGGCAAGTCTCTCGATAAACAACGTCAATGTTCGCTCGCTCACCTTCCTGGTTGTCGATCCCATTACAGCAAATCCGATGGCCGGTGAATCGTTCAACGTCTCCGGGACACTGTTGTCGGACAACGGCTCGGGCATTATCTTCCGAGATGGCTCAGGAATGTTGCCGCAACTCTCGTTCACCATCGACGGTTTCTCAGACACCTTCCTCGTTAGCAACGGCATTGCGCAGGCTAACGGCACTTGGGAAGCGATATTCACGCTCGACACTGACTTCCCTCGCGGAAATCACAACCTCATCGCCACCTACACTTCTTCGTCTCCGACCACATATGGTAGTTCGTCGGGCAACAACAGCTTCGACAGTCGCGGCTTCTCGGTGTTGCAGATTCTCGCCCCACTCGATTTACATCCTGATGATAGAACGATACGCGGAGAGAACGTCACTGTGCAAATATTGCTGCAGGACAACACAATGACCGCAATTAGTAACGCAACGGTCACGATCGCGTTCCCCGACTTGAACATCAGTATCACTGCAATCACGGATATGAACGGTAATGCCAGTGTGCTGCTCAACGTCCCCGCGGCTACGGCTCCCGGGCCGCTGAACCTGACGGCTGAATACGCAGGCCTTGCTGGTTCGACTGGAGTCGCAGGAGACAACGACATTGCTCGCGTTATCATCCTAGCTCCCACTGTGCTCAGCATCACATCTGTAGAGGGAGAGTTCGTTTCGGGTGAGGTGATCTACGTCAACGGCACCCTGCTCGATGAGTTCGGGATGGTGCTGCAAGAAGGAGGTGTGCCACAAGGTGGCATCGTGCATCTAGAAATCGACGGTGCGGAAACTCTGACGATGGTAGAGTCCAACGCGACAACTGGCATCTTCAGCATCCAGTACACCTTGCTGGGAGATATTGGCCCAGGAGCGCACCTAGTGGGCGTTTACTTCCAAGGTGGATACATGTGGGTCGACCCGATGGGTCAAGGTGACTCGTCCAATCCGGAGTACTACCTCAACAGCACAGACCAGCAGTGGGTGAACGTGAGCGTTCCCACGCACATAGTACTCATCACCAGCGGCGGTGACATCGACCGCGAAGAGTTGCTCGTAATCGACGGAATGTTGCTGGATCTTGTCAACAACCCCCTCTCCAACGAGACAATCGAGATATGGTTCAACGGTTACTGGCTTACCAATGTCACAACGACTGTTGACGGCACCTTCAGCGTCTACTACCCGGTCCCTCAGGACTCAGATTTGGGCCCGCAGCAGATGGAATTACGCTTCATGGGCAGCACGTTCTACCTGCCTTCTGAGGCGAACACCACCTGGAATGTCTACAGCCCGGTCAATTTGGACCTGGTTCTGCCAGCCGAGATTGCAATCAACGACCCAATCGTGTTCACGGGCACGGCCCGTGATAATCTTCCAGACGGGTGGATCTACAACCACTCGGTCGAGTTGCGCTTCAACGGCACTTTGGTTGGTACCGTGTACACAGATTCCGAAGGCGTCTGGGTGCTGAACTGGACCATCCCTTCGAACATCGGGCTGGGCAGTCATCCCATCGAAATCTACTCGCCTGCACAAGGATGGTACCGTGAGAGTTCAGCCAACGGGACAATCTGGGTCGCTCACCACTCCTCCATCCTCCTGTCTGTAGAGGATGATGGGCACGCTACGCGCGGTGAGTTCTGGAACGTCAGCGGGCGGCTCTACGATTCAGATGAGCCCGGCCTTCCCGGTATATCAGGACGCAACGTAGACATCATGCTCGATGGTGTGTTGGTGGATACCGTAACCACTGATTCAGAGGGGAGATTCCAACTTCTGGTACCTGTAAGCATGGTATCCGCCCGCGGCGGACACACGCTCTCAGCACACTACGCTGGAGAGTCCGCATGGCTAGCGACCAACGACACGATTTCTCTTACGACCTGGGCCGACATCAGTTGGCAATTGGTCGAGAACAGTAACATCATCATCCGCTCGTCATCGAGCCATCAGATTATCCTCGAGGGGCGTATCCTTGAGGAGGGAGGTAGCGTCAATCCGGTATCCGATCTCGACCTGACGCTGTACTGGAACACTTCGTCGCTGGACATCACTAACAAGGTGGTATGGCTGAATGATAGCAGCTTCCGCATCGAGTTGATGGCTCCTCAGACGATGTTCCCTGGTGACATCACGCTGACTCTCAAATCTTCCAAGAACAACACACACTACTTCAACTACGGAGAGGTCAACGTCACGATATTCGTAGTAGTAGCTGTAGATTTCGAAGTCGGTATCCTCGATGTGCCGCACATGGGCCAGAAGGTCATCGTTTGGGTAGATGCGCACGCACGCGACACTCAATTGCCGGTGGCTGACATTGAGGTGGCCGCTGTACTGCACAACGAATCGTACGGATACAGCAGGACTCTGGTCGGGCGCACATCTGTCAACGGTTCGTTCTGGTTCGAGTTCAACTCGGTTCCACCAACTGACCCGTACGGGGACAAGTCGGTGTACGGAGATCTCTACGTGCAGATCAACTCGTCCGACGAGAAGGTGGCAGCCGACGACCGCGCGCTGCTCGAACAGACGCTATCAGTGAATGTGCTTCCACCGGAGGCGATAGCAGACTCCAGCCTCGGCTGGATTTACGGCGGCATCGCCGCACTGGTACTCTCAGCGCTTGTATTCGCCATCTGGTGGCGCCGTCGCCAGTTAACCGCCATCGAGGAGTTGGCCGACATATTCTCCTACACTGCAGAATTACTAGCAGCGGGAGATGAAGTCCGCGAGGCGATTTTCAACTGCTACGAAGGGCTGTGTGCCGTGCTGATGAAACACAGATTCCTGCGTCGTGACTTTGAGACTGTACGTGAGTTCGAGATGGCAATCCGCAAGGCGCTACCGATTAACGAGGATGCGCTCGTGGCACTCGACAGCGTGTTCGAGGAGGCGCGCTACTCACGCCACGAAATGGCCGAGGAGCACAAGAATCAGGCTCAAGAGGCGTTGCGCCAGGTCCTAGTTGAGATCGAGAGTCTACAGGAAGTCCCGGTACGCTGATGCTCAGGCTTGATTTCGGTCAAGATTGAGATGCAATTCGCCCGCCGTCCAGATGGCGTCAGCGAGGTTACAGTCCGTTGGTAGGCTGAAGAGTCGTTCCATCCGCTGACCCTGTCCAGTTGCCAATTCCAAGCGGAACACAGCCAGTCCATTCACTTCACCCATTGACAGATTGATGCCTGACAGTTCGCATCCGTGTAGTGGGATGACCAATCCACCGTCCTTCTCGCTACCTCCAAGCAGGTCGAGAAACGCGTCGATGCGTAGTACACCTGCGACATTGTCGAAGCGCGATTCGATATCTCCAGCATGCTCGCCAACCACCGTTTGATGCAATGACATCGCATCCTCAAGGTGGTCGAGTTCACTCATGAATCGATTGTGTAGAGTGTCAGGCGTGACACCCAGTCCAGCTGTTGCCTGCGGTATGTCCGGAGCGGACTCGTTAGGGTGGCGAGATTCACGCTCCACGATGGGTACTGTGTTCCAATTCATCGGCGACTCCCCCTGCGCTCCCCGCGCACCCCATTCAAACGCTTCGCGCAATCACTCACTGGAATGGTCACCCTTCGGATGGCGTTCGAAGAAGCGGCGCACGTGCCTGCGAGTGACATCAGGAGAGGTACACTTGAGCGGGCTGAGCCCATCCGGGAGCAGCCGCGAGTAGTTCGGAGTGAGTAGCCGATCTTCGAGCAGCAGCACGAAGGCGCGGTCACCGAATTTCCGAATCGGACGACCCATCCCCTGCAGCACGCTGTTCAGTGCTGGTTGCTGCACCGCGTAGCGGTAGGCATTGCCCCCGAATCTGGTTTCGTAGTAGCGCTTACGGGCGTCGAGTTCTACCGACGGGGGCGCTACAGGAAGGCCGACGCAGACCACCGCATCGAGAAGATTGGCCTCGTAGTCGATTCCTTCAGCCAGTTTCGCTCCGAAAGCACCGGCCAGCAGCACCCGCTCTCCGGTGCTGCGTGCCATATGCAACTCGCGCAGTAACCCATCGATACGCCTCTTGGTCCATCCTCGCTCTTCGAGCAGCAGCCTGCGACCTGGCCAGAACCCCTCACCGATGATATCCTCCAACAGGCTGTAGGATGGCAGGAAGACCGCGACATGACCCGGTGTCTCCTGTAGCAGCGCCAACAGGTGCTCGCGGATAGCCTTCGTATTCTGTTCCCCGCGTCTACCGTAGAGTGAGGTAACCTGAGTAGCGATTGCAACCGGACGTCTATCAGCGAGAAATGGTGAGGGGTATTGATTGGTTAGCAGAGGGCGTTCATCAGGCATTGTGAGCAAATCTGAGTACATCTTTGGTGGATAGAGTGTCCCTGACATCAGCACGGAGCCATGTACCTCAGATAACACCGGACCCGCCACCACACCTGGGTCTAGCAGATGCGTCGTCACTCGTGGAGAATCTCCAGTGCGCCCGAATACCAGCGCCAGTGCCGCATCATCGCGGAAGCGGTGCAACAGACTGAGAAGTTCGGCCAATCGCGTGGAAGCAGTGTCCTTCTCCTCAAGATCGTCAGGATCAAGCTCCACTTCCACAGTGAGCAGCATCCGCATCACTGCCGGTAGTTGCAGACCACTTCCACTTACTTCCTCAGAGAGTGCGCCTTCGATGACTTGCAGCAGTTCGACAGCCGTTACCTCATGTTCCTTCTGTTCCCCACGCGTGAGAGTGACATCATGCACCCGATACCATGCTGACAGGTCTCGATACATCCGTTCCAGCGCGGCCTCCAGTCTGTGTAGGTCACCCACTAGAGCCTGTTCCACATCGAGGTCTTGTTGTTGCCGTGCCTGTTCCTTCTGTGTCTGTTCCCGGTGCTCCTGCACCTCGAGTCGAGCGTCTCGAACCAGTGTTGTTGTCAGCGTGCGTTGCATCCCTCTGCGAATTCTGTCGGGTAGGTTGTGAGCCTCGTCAACAATCAGTATGATATCATCGAGAGAGACTCCCATCGCTTCCAGTGATGTCTCGCGCACTCGCTCATGGAACAGGTGGTTGTAGTCGCACAGCACGATGTCCGCTTGACTAGCGACAGTCCGCGCCACCTTCCACGGGCAGGTGGGACTCGCCCTACCATCCTCCACGTGGCTGCGCGCCACCTCTACCAGTTCGCTCACGTGCAGTGGGTCCTGCAGCACACGCAGTTGCAGACCTGGTGAATCGCGTACGAATGGCATACACTTCCGCGTTGAGCGCAGCGAGGCGCACAATCTTGAGAACACTGTGGGGAACTCGCTAGCAATCTCGTTGATGCACATCCCTTGCTGACCGATCATGTCGACCAGACTCACCTTCGGTAGATTATCACTGAGTCGTCCATTGATACGGCGGACCGTTTCGACAACAATGCGATGCTGTGCCTGACGACCTGTCAGGAAGAAGATGGTCAGTTTCCGATTCGAACTGCGCTGGACATCCAGAGCTGCTGACAACGCTGCAGCCGTCTTGCCAATCCCAGTCGGTGCCGCAGCGAGTAGCGAACCACCGGATGAGAGTGCCGTCCATGCATCTTCAATCATCTCCATTTGTCCAGTGCGCAGGGTCTTGTGAGCAAGATGCCCAGGGTTGCGAACAGATGTTGATTCGGTCACGGAACGCCGCGTGGCGAGCGACCGCTCAATAAGGTTGGGAAGCGCGTGCTGCTACACATCAGCGAGACAGCCTATCGGCAGGATGCAGTCGGGGTCCCCCCCGAAGGGGGGAGGGGTATGACGATACTTCACAGATCGTCGGTGATAGGGGTCCCCGAATACTCGGGGAGGGGTTTGTTTGATTCTTGTTTGATGCTAACCATTGTCGTGCGTGCGCGCTGACGCAGCAAGAACAGGCCGAGGGTCAGGGATGCAGGTGGTCGGTTGTCCGAATCGGACCCCCCATTCCTAGAGTTGGGGGCGAGGGGGCTCGAAGGCCCCCCCGCGTTGTTGTTCGTGTGCATCCCATCACCCACGTCTCTCACCACTTTTTCCGATTATTCGGTATGATCCTCATGTTTGGTATCTGATGCAATCTTCTGAACGAGTTCAAGGCCGGCCTCGCGCCGTGCGTTGATCTCAGCAGTCACCTGTTCGTAGAACAGGCCGATACCTGCGATTGCAGCCTGCTCAGGTGTGATTTTGCGCAACTCGTCGAGTACTGCCAACTCTTGTGCCAGTGAAGCCCCAATCTCGACTGAGAATACCTTGCCTCCGTCGGCGCTGGCAGTTTGATCTAGGAATCGGAGAACTGACCTGCGCAGAACGTCAGTTCGGTTGCGCATGCCATCGAATCCTATGCGCCTGTCAAGTTCGAGAATCTCTTCTTCAGTTAGTCTGAATGAGACCATCACACTCGGTGCTACCATGACTCGCCGCCTCCGGTTCAAATTGTCACAACTACTGTTACTATATGAAATGTATTACGATTGTCTGACATTGTATTACTGAAGACATCCAGCTCAGTCAATCATTTAAGGGACATTTTCGCACTGAATGGCACGATTTGTTGGTACGGCTCCTAGAATCAGTCGGCGGCACGCTACACCCTCTCGATGACTGCTACGAGAAAATTGGAGAGTCGATTTCGCCAACGCGCGTCTAACGCGCGCGCGCGTGCGAGAGGAACGCCAGAATCGCAGTTCTTCCCTACTACTGTGGATTCCGTTGCTGCACTGAATCGACCATCGATTTCCGTCCGCATGATATAGGCGCAACCTATCAGCGGCCGTAGGCAGAGGTCGCCCAGCTTGGTCAACGGCGCTGCGTTCAGATCGCAGTCCTCAGCGGTTCGCAGGTTCAAATCCTGCCCTCTGCATTATTCAACAATGGAGCGATTCAGAGCCAGTCGCGCGTGGTGATGGTGAAATAGGCGGCCCGCTACGACCGAAGTATGGCACTCGCGTCGAGCCGCGGACTCTACTTGTTCTTGCGAACACTTGAGGTGGCGGTGGAGGACGATGTCATCAGCGAAGATGAGATGGCGATTCTCAACATCCTCTCAAGGTGCCTTGACCTTCCAGATGGAGTGATTGGAGCCTGCTGGGCGGTTGTGCGTGGCTCGATGGCCTCACCAATCACATCCGAACAGGAGTCATTGTGGTCGGGCAAGCGCCTTGGGGATGCGACCTGCTACCAGTCGGCAATCATCGCTGCACTCGAAGACGAAGTAATCACCGACGATGAGATGGCTATGCTCGACTGCCTTCGTAAGGCGATGGGCATTCAGACAAACGAGCACGCGATGGTTGCTGAGGCGGTCAAACAGATGATCAATAATGCGGGTGAAGAGAGGCACAAAGACCGGTTCGAAGCGTATCTGACGAGCCACCCCTATCGCTGATTAGATTCGGCTGAATCCGATTTTTCCCAATTAAGAAGTCGCCGACCCCCGCGGCGAAACATACAACATCACCCGCACCTCGTCTATGACGAGGGATACCTGTGACTGTTGGAACTACGAATCGTCGATTGCCAGTCATTCTCGCGCTTGGCATCAATGTGCTGATGCTGCTCGCACTACTCAGTACGTCCCTTTCACCTGCGCCTGAGGAACTCGATTCAGGTCCGCTTTACTCGAACAGCCAGGAGGCACTTCTCTGGGGTCAGAAGGTCTCTGGCACCCAAAGCACAGAAAGTGTCGAATCGCTCGACATGGATGCTTACGGTAACACCTACGTCTGCGGCTACTTCTACGGAACTGCCACCTTCGGGTCAATAACACTGTCAGGGCAGAACCAAGATGGATTCGTCGGAAAGATCGACCAGTCAGGGAACTGGGTATGGGTCGAGAAGATGGGTGGTAGCAGTTCAGATCAGTGCACCGATATCGCTGTCGACGATGGGGGGAACATCTCCATTACAGGATATTTCTACAGCACTGCGACGTTCGGTAACACATTCCTCTCCAGTCAGGGAAACTACGACATCTTTGTTGCCAAACTGGACACCAATGGGACATGGATGTGGGCTTTGAAAGGTGGAGGAAGCAGCCAGGACTACGGTAAAGGAGTTGCAATTGACAACAGTGGTCGAGTCTACGTGACTGGTTACTACTACAGTTCCGGAACGGTTTACTTCGGGTCAACGACGCTACAGAGTTCCCATTACGACGAGGCTTTTGTTGTTGCATTGAGCCCAAGCGGGCAGATTATTTGGACGAAAGTCATGACTTCAAGTTACTATCAGAGGGGTCGAGGAATAGATGTCAACGATAACGGAGAGTTAGCAATCAGTGGGGATTTCAGTTACCGAATCGACATGGGTGGCAGTTGCGGGACATTGATTCCCAGTTATTCGTCAAGCGGCTACTATCGCCCTTACACTGCAAAACTCAATGCAAGTACTGGAAATTGCATATGGGCAAAGATGGGGCAGCCTCGAACCTCGTACAATTCGTACGCGGAAGACGTGGCGATTGACAACAGCGGTGAGATATCCTCCACTGGATGGTTCTACAATCGAGTGGATTTCCACGGTGGTTCAGTATACACCTATGCCTATCAGCAATCGTCTAATTGGGATTGCTTTGTGGTGAAATACGCCAGCAACGGTGCTTATCTCTGGGCGCAGGCTGTCGGTGGCAGCAGCACTGACTACTGCTACGCCATAGACATGGACGGTACTACAGGCAACATAACCATCGCAGGCATGTACCAAAGTACCGCATGGTTCGGAAACACCTACATCGCCAGCAGAGGCTCCACCGACGCCTTCTATGCTACACTGACTCCGTCATCTGGAGGGTATGTATGGGACACGATACACCACTTCGGTGGATCAAGCTCCGATTACGGTTACGCAGTGGCTGTTAGAAATGGAACTGTCGCTTTCGGCGGATATTTCTACAATTCCGCATATGATGACGCCAATCAATTGACCCTGAGCGGCACCAGTTACGAGGGATTCATCATCGTCTATGGAGTTGACAGCGACGGAGATGGGGTTGGCGATGGCACAGATGTCTTCCCCAACGAGCCAAGTCAGTGGGCGGACCGGGATGGAGATGGATTCGGGGACAATCTCTCTGGATTGAACGGTGATGACTGCCCTCAAACCTTCGGAAACTCAACCGGTGGAGCTGGGATGTTCGGCTGCCCGGACAGAGATGGCGATGGGTGGGCTGACTCAGTGGACATGCTCCCAGATGAACCTACTCAGTGGGAGGATACCGACCACGATGGGTATGGAGACAACATGAGTGGCTTCCAAGGAGATGGATGTCCGATGGTGTGGGGCAACTCTTGGCGGGACCAGTACGGCTGCCTCGACCTAGATGGAGACGGCCAGTCAATCATGAATGACCACTTCCCGAGCAAGAACACCCAGTGGAACGACGCCGATGGTGATGGATTTGGGGACAACTGGGCTGACAAGACGTGGAACGTGACTCGTTCTGCGCACTGGCCAGGAGAATGGATTGCTGGTGCATGGCAGCCAGATACATCCCCGCTTGACTGGGATGACGACGGATTTGAGGATGGCCAATTAGAGAACGCCTCCACTCCGTGGGATGACTGCGAATACGAGGCAGGGACCTCATGGCGTGACTTGATTGGTTGCCCCGATGCTGATGGGGACGGCTGGTCGGACATCAATGATGAGGTAGATGACAATCCAAGCCAGAATCAGGACCAGGATGGCGATGGATTTGGTGATCATGCTAATGGTTCAATGGCTGACGACTGTCCAACTCGCTGGGGTAACAGCACGCTCGATCGCTACGGATGCCCAGATAACGACGGTGATGGTATTTCCAACGACAACGATGATTGTCCCACGGTAGCAGGATTGCCTTCCAACGGATGTCCTGACAAGGATGGCGACGGTTACGTGGATGAATCGGAGGAGTCAGACTATCCGGTCGACGATTGCCCCGACGACTTTGGTACCTCGCACATCGATAGTTACGGCTGTCCTGATGGCGACGATGACGGGTGGTCTGACGGAAACGATCCATTCCCCTATGATGGTACGCAATGGGAGGATTCCGATGGTGACGGATACGGGGATAATGCAGATGGTGAGATGTCTGACGACTGCCCGAGTCGCTCCGGTCAGTCGACTCAGGGCGGTGTACTAGGTTGTGAGGATTGGGACTCCGATGGCTGGGCCGATCACATGGATCCATATCCACAGAATGGAAGCATGTGGTCCGATGAGGATGGCGATGGCTTCGCAGATCAACAGGGCACCAACATTTCGGACAACTGTCCGGTAGAATGGGGCAATTCGACTCTGTTCCGGCGAGGCTGTCCCGACATGGATGGTGACGGTGTTCCCGACAACCTCGACTGGGATGTCGATGGTGACGGATACTCGAACACCGACGAGATGCGTTCAGACCCAATCTCTGATCCGTATGACGCCTCTGACACTCCCCCAGATCTCGACAACGATGGTCGTGCTGACACTGTCGAAGATTCTGAACTCGCCAGCAGTTCACTGATGCAGGATACGTTCGGTAAGGTTGTGACAGGTGCAGTTCTGCTGTTGGTTGTGTTCGCCGTGGCGATATCGATAATGATGTTGAACACCAATTCTGGTCGTCGTAGCACGTTTGAGCGGTTTGAGAGGGAACTCGTGGAGGCAGAGGGATTCGAGGGTCTCGCAGAAATAGAGGAGGAACTGGAGAAGTTGCTCCGTCGAGGTAGTATCAGAGGATCTCAGGGGATGCTACTGCGTCAAAGATTGGATGAGAGGCGATACGCACTGGACGAGGAACTGCGAGTCAGTCAGCAGGCCCAATGGTGGGCAGCTATGGGGCAACAGAATCAGCAGGGTGGTGGATGGTACCCTACATCAGAACAGGCTCAGTGGTATGCAGGTCAGAACGAACAAGGACATTATGACCCGAACCAGTATGATGGCCAACAGTGATTGTTGATTTCTTTCGGCATCGGCGCTTCTATGAAGAAGAGCCTGAGGTGTCCGGGATAGGTGAAGGCGTGTCACCCAAGGCGATCAACGATACAATCCATGGCGTCATCCATGTAGACGGCGCCCGCGAAGAGCTGTTGTCAACACCTGAGTTCAACAAACTGAGCCATATCAAGCAACTCGGTCTCGCCCATTTGGTATTCCCTGGTGCTCACCACACGCGCTTCGAGCATTCCCTAGGTGTATCACATCTTGGCAGTATGATGGCTGATTCGGTTGGGCTCGACACACACGAGAAGAAACTCGTGGAAACTGCTGCAATGCTGCACGATGTAGGTCACGGACCCTATTCGCACACACTCGAACACATCCTGCACTCCCGCGGTGGAATGGACCACATGACTGTAACCGAGGGAATCATCACTGGTGAGTACGACGTTCTGCGCGAAGGAGAGCAAGATGTGTTCTCAGAGCGGATGAGCGTTCCTGAGATTATCGAGAAGCATGACATGGACCCGAAAGATGTCGCTAATCTCATTCGTGGACCTGATGCTGGTGGAAGTGAGCGCAACCTACTCTACTGGACAGAAGGATCACCATCATTCCAGACCGTCGACCAGACTCTAGGGCATCTGGTTCACGGGCCGGTGGACTGCGACCAGATGGACTACCTGCTACGTGACGCCCATTTCACGGGGGTCAAGCACGGCATCATCGACCATGAACGGCTGATTGCCTGCATGGAGCGGCACGCGGATGATGTCGCGGTGACCGAAGGAGGGCTCTCGGCCTTGGAGGGGATGATGATGGCCCGCGGCCTGATGTACAGTGCAGTCTACTTCCACAGGGTGACTCGCATAACCGAACTAATGCTTTCGCGGGCTGTTGAGAGGATGGAGGGCGTCGAGGTAGAACCGGTAGACATGCAGCGGATGGTCGATGCTGAGATTTGGCAGGTGCTTGGCGAAGCAGGAGATTTCTCGCGCGATATGCTAAGACGCATCAAATATCGTCAGATGCTCAAGATAGCAGTCAGTCGCCGGAGAGACGATTTTGAGGTATCTGAAGTGGAACGTCTCGTCGAACTGGCCGAGAACAGTACGCTGCGCCAAGAAATCGAAGCAGAAATCGCCGGCCGCGCTGGTATTCCTGAGGGGTATGTGGCGCTCGATGTGCCGAGCGTGAAACTGCTGCTGTCTGAACCGCGCATGGCGGAGGTTGATATCCGCATCATCGGAGATGATGGTGTTACCCGCTGGTTCGCCGAGCATACTCCAATCGCCGACGCCCTGCGTGAGAGACAGGTGTCCCAATCAGCGATGTACGTGGCCACGCTTCCGCAAGCCGTCGACAAGGTTTCTGAAATCGCTGAGCGGGTTATTTTCGCATGAATGAAATCGCGCTTACTCCAACCTATCCGTTTGGGAACTGTGAAAAGGGGCGTGTGGGTCGGCGGAGCCACTTGAAGGAGCATCCGCGACTTCCTTTCGTTACTGTTTGGTGAGAAAAATGCACTCCCATCTACAAGAGGTCTATGAGACCGTATTAGCGCGTGATCCGAATCAAACTGAGTTTCATCAAGCCGTACTTGAGATTCTAGAGAGTCTCGACCCGGTGATCGAGTCTCATCCTGAATTCATCACCTCGAACATCTTTCAGAGAGTGGTTGAGCCAGAGCGGCTGATTCAGTTCCGTGTGCCGTGGATTGATGATGAAGGACTCATACAGGTCAACAGAGGGTTCCGTATCCAGTTCAACAGCGCCATCGGCCCCTACAAAGGAGGACTGCGCTTCCATCATTCGGTAAATCTCTCAATCCTGAAGTTCCTAGCATTCGAGCAGATATTCAAGAACAGCCTCACAGGTCTGCCGATGGGTGGCGGAAAAGGCGGTTCTGACTTCAATCCGAAAGGAAAATCGAACAATGAGGTAATGCGCTTCTGTCAGGCATTCATGACTGAATTGTGGCGGCACATAGGTGCTGACACGGACGTACCCGCGGGCGACATCGGAGTCGGCGGGCGTGAAATCGGATACCTATACGGACAGTACCGCAAACTAGCCAACGAATTCACAGGCGTACTCACCGGGAAGGGTTTGCAGTATGGAGGAAGCCTGATTCGCCCAGAGGCGACTGGCTACGGACTCGTTTACCTCGTGCGCGAGATTCTGGCTGTAGATGGTGAGACCTTCGAAGGAAAGCAGGTGGCAATCAGCGGTTCTGGCAACGTTGCGCAGTACGCCTGTGAGAAGGTGAACCAACTCGGTGGTACTGTGGTCACCATGTCAGACAGCAGCGGATTCATCCACGATGATGACGGCATAGATTCGGATGAGTTGATGTGGATCAAGGAGATGAAGAACGTCAGGCGTGGACGCATCAAGGAATACGCCGAGCATCGAGGCTACGATTACACACCGCGCGACAAGGACCTTGACCACAATCCACTGTGGAATATTCCGGTCGACATCGCTCTGCCATGCGCGACTCAGAATGAGTTGAACGGTATTGATGCGCAGAATCTGGTCGACAACGGTGTGCGCTATGCTGGTGAAGGAGCTAACATGCCCTGCACACCCGAGGCCGTCGACGTCTTCCATGCTAACGATGTCAAGTTCGCACCCGGTAAGGCTGCCAATGCAGGTGGGGTGGCGACCAGCGGACTCGAGATGAGTCAGAACAGCCAGCGGATGCCCTGGTCGCGCGCTGAGGTCGACGCTCGACTCGATGCAATCATGGTCGGAATTCACGAGAAGGCATTCAACACCGCTCGCAAGTACGGACAGCCGGGCAACTACGTGTTCGGAGCGAACATTGCCGGCTTCCTGAAAGTAGCCGAATCGATGCACGCTCAAGGGTCCTGGGGCTGAATCAAATTGCCGTCGGGGCGACGTGTGAGTCGTCCTTATCCGAGCGTTCAGTGACTCTGCTCCAGACGTTGGTCATCAGTTCGTCATGGTGCCGCTTGCAGTAGTGGAAGCGGCGATATGCTTCGCGGAACGAGTAGGCCTTCTTACCAGTGGCAACTAGGTAGCCATCTGGAGACAGGCGGCTGACAATCTCACCTTCGATATCACAGCCCGGATAGTCACAGCGCGGACCGGCCTCCGGTTGCGCGTCATCCCCCATCGCCTCGACCCCCTTGCACACCAGTACAGTTCGCGCTATTTGGACTTGCACCCATCATTCGCCCCCCTCAGCTTCTATGATGACTAGAGGGACATTTGCCTCGACGTTGTCTCCAGCAGCGCAGTTAATCTCGGTCACGGTCCCAGTGATTGGTGCGGCGACCTCGTTCTGCATCTTCATCGCCTCAAGAACGAGAATCACATCTCCCTCCTGCACGCTCTGACCCATCGTCACCTCAACCGTCACCACCTTTCCGGGAATTGTAGTCGAAACGTTTCCGGATTTGGTCTTGCGACCTTCGGTTTTCCGTTTCCTCGGTACCACCACCTCATCTTGATCGACTTGAACTTCGAAGGTATGTCCCTCGATTGTCGCCGTCCATTTGTTGCCGTCCTGGGATAGTTCAACCTCAAATGTCTCACCGTCAACGGTTACTCGGCGCTTTTCATCCATCGGTTCACCTCCACCTCGCCCGTTTGTTGCGATGGCTGGCTAGGCCTGACAGCCCCATTCGTCGCCGTCGGTGGTCCCTTGCCCAAGCACTGCCAAGCCGTCTACCGGATTCAGCGCGCCGCGCTGGTTGCTTCCCAGTCACCGAGAGCACTGCGATGAGGGCAGCAGTTCGCATGCGCATCAGGCGCGAACTCTCCGTCTTACCCCTCGAGGTCACCACCTCGGATTGTGCGACATCCTTGTCAGGAGTCGACTGGGCACCTTCGAAATCCACGATGTTGGTGAGTGGCCCGCGGGCATCCTTGAGGATGTGCGAGAGTCCTGTAGAGTAGGACTCTTCCTCGTCATCCATCGTTTCACCTCACAATGGGATGTTTCCATGCTTACGCGCAGGGCGTTCCTCTTGCTTGTCAAGCAGCATGCCCAGCGCCTTCACCAATCGGATGCGAGTGTCACACGGTTCGATTACATCGTCGATGTAGCCAAGCGCCGCTGCCTTGTACGGGTTTGCAAACAGTTCACCGTACTCTTCGACCAGCCGGGTTCTCTCTTGCTCGGGATTAGTTGCCTGCTCGATGCGCTGGCGATGGATGATTTGCACTGCTCCATCCGCTCCCATAACTGCCAGTTCAGCGGTCGGCCAAGCAATGTTGTAGTCACCACGGATGTGCTTGGAGCACATCACATCGTATGCACCACCGTACGCCTTGCGCATGATAACCGTCAGTTTAGGGACGGTTGCTTCTGAGAACGAGAACAGAAGTTTGGCACCGTGACGGATGATTCCACCCCATTCTTGGCTCGCACCAGGCAGGAATCCGGGGACATCGACGAAGGTGAGCAATGGAATGTTGAACGCATCGCAGAAGCGAACGAACCTCGCCCCTTTCACGCTCGCATCAATATCCAGACAGCC
>CAXEUS010000107.1:0-9095 GCA_963999385.1 uncultured Candidatus Poseidoniales archaeon
CGTTCTGTACACGCGGGTTCGTCTCCAGAACAGTTGACTGGTGCTAAGGTTGAACCGATCTTCCAGACCGCTACCTACGTGCAGCGAGATTTCGCGGAACACACTGGCTACGAATACTCTCGGACACAGAATCCAACTCGCGAAGCGCTCGAGGCAGCGATGGCCGAACTAGAATCACCAACAGAATTGGCACAAGGGATCGCCTTCGGCAGTGGTATGGCAGCCATTTCCGCTATCACACAGTTGCTTGAATCAGGCGACCATATTCTCGCGGCCTCCGATCTCTACGGGGGTACAGGACGTCTGTTCGACGACGTGCTTTCCCGATTCGGAGTCACTACCACCTATTCCTTCCTTAACGAAGGGGACCTTGAGCAATTGGCGCAAGAGAACACGAAAATGCTCTGGTTAGAGACCCCCACCAACCCGTTGCTAAACATTCACGACATCAACGCACTCGCTGTCAAGGCACACGCGCGCGGCTGGCTGGTAGTGGTCGACAACACGTTCGCCAGCCCGATGCTACAGCGTCCACTAGAACTGGGCGCCGACATCGTCGTTCATTCGACGACCAAGTACGTATCTGGGCATTCGGATGTTGTCGGTGGTTGCATCGTCGTGCGCGATGAGGATTTGGCGAAACGACTTGCATTCCTGCAGAACACCATCGGTGCCATACCAGGGCCATTCGACTGCTTCCTGACGCTGCGCGGCATCCGCACACTCGCCCTGCGTATCGAGCGACACTGTGACAACGCCGAATTCCTCGCGACGCGACTCTCTGAACATCCGGCGGTGACGCGGATCCTCTATCCAGGGCTCTCTGACCACCCTTCGCACGATGTGGCAACGCGGCAGATGCGCCGTTACGGGGGAATGATATCGCTCGAAGTGGATGGCGGCGAAGATGGGGCTCGCCGCTTCGCTGCAGCATCTCGTCTGTTCCCGATTGCCGAGAGTCTTGGCAGCGTCTCTTCGATGATCAACCATCCTTGGTCGATGACCCATGCTGCAACACCAGAAGAGCGTCGCCTAGAGGTCGGAGTGACACCCGGCCTCGTTCGCCTATCGGTTGGCATTGAGGACGCCGTAGACCTCTGGAACGATCTTGAGAACGCACTCGGTTGAGGGTTACTACTCGGGCAACTCTGCAATCGTGCCGGTCGCTCGGCGCAGCCCTTCCATCGCTTCGATGTAACCCGACGTGCCTCCATCATCTTCCAAGAGCTGTTCGGCCGCATTCCACAACCGCTCTAGCGGTGGCGCCCAGTCTCCACCTTTGTCGCGAGTATCGGGCTCGAAGTGCCACGCTTCGCCTTCACCCTTGCCGTGCACCACCAACCACGCCCAACCCATAGCTAGGTCGACATCACTGCCTGCCTTACGCGCCATGCTGGTGGTCGGCCCTAGGCCATCGATTCGCCCCCGTTTCACTAGTTGGTTAGCGAAGTCTAGCGGGGTTGGTAGTACTCCGTCGCGCCAAGGGAATTTACGCTGTTTACGCACTCCACTCTGCTGCTCGTCGAGTCGGCGCAGGAAATTACCGAACGCCCTCCCACTACGCGCCTGCTTCGAATGCACCCGCTCAGCATCATCCCCTGTCATGTCGAACAGAGATTCGAGCAGATCGAGTCCGTATTCATTCCAAGTTGCTGTCAGCAATGAATTGGCGGTGCCGGTTTCCAACCACACTACCGGTGAAGCGAGTGTATGACCCTCTCCATCGGAATCGACACGGATTCCGTCTTCAAGAACATCGAGTAGCGCTGTGACAGCTTCCTTCTCAAGGAGTCCCCCTTGTAGTTCCTCGATGAATTCAGCACCCGCATCCGCAGGGAAGTAACGTCGCCCGATGAGGAAACCATCTGTCAACTGACTGGCGAACGCACCGTGAATATTCGCGGCCAGCGCAGCATCTTCTAATTTCATGTCAAGCCAACGGTCGACGACTGCAGTCATAGCCTCACTAGCAGCATCAGGGATGTCGCCACCGAATCCTTCTGGTGCGCAGTATACCTCTACTTCTACCAGCGGACCCACGGAAGTGGGAACCATCATAGTCGCCGCGGAGATAACGAACGAATCCTTGAGTGAACGCAGATCCGAGAGTGCGATTGCCACCTCGGTTCCATTGTTGAATTTCAGCAATAGATGGTCGGTTCCCACAGAACCGACAGCATCAGCATTCAACCCCTTACTCATCCACAAACCCCCCTCATCCTTTGGTTCTGTAAAATCGACATGCGTTCCGCGCAGTGCCTCGGCGAGCCACTCTACTGGAGGCGCAGGCTCGATTCCAGTGCAGACGAATCCCTTCGACCAACTGAAGAACCAGTAGCCACGTTTCGCCATCTCCATCCAAGTGAGCAGCCTCAGTTTCGAGTTCGAGTGGTTCTGAATACCCACCATGTTCAGCCGCGCGCCCTTTCCGCGTTGCATGAAACTCGCACTTCCGTAGAGATCGTCCTTGAACACCGAGACTGTACTGATATCGTCCTCATGAGCGGCCAGCAGCGAACCGGCGTATGCCTTGGCAATGGCGTCCCCACCTTGCCTAGCCATTCGTTTCTGTAACCAGCTGTGGTTCTCCCTCTTACGCAACACCTTCTCAATTTCGTTTAATGCGCCCTTCATTCGGTCCCGACTAAGCCCTCTCCGAGTCGGGCCTGTTACATCTGGTAGTGTGGAATGAGGGTCTTCAAGCAGGATGTCAAGGTTCCTGCGCAGCCGCTTCTGTACACCACTGGATGCTTTCTTGATACCCCGCATACGGAACCGCTGCCGTTTCTTCTGCCCCGGGAATTCTACCGGATTACCACCTTGCACGCGCTTTCCTCCCGAGCCGCCGAATCACCCATCCGGCTTGAGGGCGACGGTTGGCTCAAATCTACCAACGCGACAGTGCTTCGCGTTCTAAATCATCCAATCTCCCTGGGATGACGAGACAGTGTATCCTACCACTGGTAACTGCTGCAATCTCATCCATGCTCCCCTGAATGATGCGTTGTTGTGGGCTACCTACGTCGCTGCACAGGACTACTCCCCAGTCGTCTACGTCCAACTCGAGCCCCACTGCCATCATACGCAGCACGTCGACAGCGACACTCGGACTCATCGGGTTTTGTTCCGCCACCCCCATCCCTGTCGGGTCGAGATCGAGCAGAACCAGTGTATGCAATCCCCGTTCACGGTTAGCGATGATGAATTCGAGCGGAGATGCAGGCAGATGTTCTCCATGGGGGTAGGGTAGAGTAACCTGTCTACCAAATCTGTATGATTGCAGTCCAATCGCTCCTGTTACTACGGTTGTGATTGACAGTCCATGGACCACATCACATGTTATTCCAGCAGCGTGGCAGCGGAGTTGTAGGTCGACGTGCGTAGTCGCCTGCAATGGGTCGCCTACAACGAGCAGCGCCACAGCTGACTCAGCAGCAAGCTGCAACAACTCTTCGGGATTCTCCACATCCGGCCTCATCAAACGAGTCCAAGGTCCCACCAGTTCGGTGAGTTCTAATTCCTGATTTGCTGGAAGCGATGCAGTGTAACCTTCGAGGAAGCGGTGTTCGCACGCGCGGGCGGCAGATATCGCCGCCTGCGTCATCTGCGTCAGGTCGCCAAGTCCCAACCCAATCAACCACAGTCCAGCCCCAGTCATCGTCAAACATCCTGAGCCGTCAGCGTCAAGCGCAGCACACCGCTCCATTCGAATCAGATGCGTCACTTGAGCGTGCCGAAGCGTCAGACTCAGAGCATGTTCCTCCAGTTAGCCGAGCAGGGTTGGCTGGCGCCGCGCGCTCGAGTGCTTGAGGCGGGAGAGGAGCGCCTGTTGCCACTGTCAGAGGAAGCACCAACTCCACTCCCTCCTCCATTTGAGGGAATTCTGGAAGTTGATGCGGAGCAACCACCACTCTCTCCAAGACGCTGGCTGGAACGCCTTCCACAATGGATTCCTGAAGAGACTATCAAGGCGTATGAAGGATTCTGGCCGAATGCTCAAGAGCCATTGGGGGATTTACTGCTTTTCAAATTGGAAAAAGAAATTCATCAATATGCACAGGAGATTGCCTTGGCGAAGCTCGCGCACCATCCCGGGGTACGCGCTGCATTTTGGGACAAGGGAGTCGAAGGTGAGTTTCGCGTGCGCAATCTGGAACCATTGGCCGCCCGTCATGATGGAGAGGTGATTGACATGGCCGAGCTCAACAGATTGGAGCCGGATGAGAGAGCCGTTCTACTGTCAACTCGCACGCGAGTACGCGAGCATGGAGTCGATATCGAGATCGATCCTGGAACCGCCTTCTTCTCGCATCGCCTTCAGGGAGAGCGAGCCCGTACTATTGACAGCGCCATCTCGCTCAGAGAGAGGCTTGGACGGCCGATTGCGGTCGCCGACCCATACTGTGGCGTTGGCCCGGCGCTGGTTCACTTACTGGCACAAACGGACCTGATTGGCGATATGCTAGCCAGCGACCTCAACCCAGAGGCGGTGGAAATTCTGCATACAAACCTCGCCCGCAAGGGAGTGACCGACCTTACTGAAAACGCGTCACCGCTCACGGAGATTACCCCTGGCCGATTCGTGGGGATTGGCGATGCGCTCACATTGGCTGACGACCCCGCTATCGCAGGCCGCTTCGACCTATTGCTGGTCAATCTACCTCACGACACCCTCAGACATCTACCGCATCTGCTGGCCTTGCTTCGGCGGGACAGCACCAGCGTCGTGCGTGGTTGGGTGGTGGCACCCGAGGATGACATGGATGAGATTAATGCGGAACTGATTGAACTGCTGAAACCGCTGGTGCCCGGAGCAGCATCACCCACCCTTGAACAACGTCGTCCGTACAATACGACCGAGTGGCTCTGTCGCTTCGAGGCGTGGCTTGAATTCTAGGTTCGAATCCTATTGTATGACGCGCAGGCGCCCCGACCGGGATTTGAACCCGGGTCGGAGCCTCGACAGGGCTCCATGATAGGCCGCTACACTATCGGGGCATGCGGGCGAGCGGTCCACAGCCGACCGGTATTTAACGAAAACCCAACTCCTTGGTTGGGTTGCCATGGGGGATGAGGACGCTTCGGCCGGCGCGGCCGACGAGAAGCCGGCATCGAAGGCTCCACGCCGCGCCCCTGCACGCGCCCCTCCAAGTGGACCTCCTGGGGCCGGCCCGCGCGGTGCAGCGATGATGCCCCCCGGTCAGACGGGACACCGTCGTCGCAGTGCTGCCCCCTCTACTCCACCCGCACAAGAGGAGTCTGATGAAATGCAGTCAGCGGTGGCTGGTTTGGCGGAGAAGTTCTCCGAAGAAGAGGCAGATACGGCCTTGGAGGAATCCGATCCAATCGCTCATATGGTTCACAAGGCGACCAAGCAGGTTGAATCGTCATCCGGCAACGAAGTCGAGCGGCTACAGGCCGAGGTCGAACAGTTACGCGCAGGACTTGCGGGCGCATCCTCCTACATCGGCGACATCGAGGAGCAGCCAATGCCTCCGGTCGTCGGAGAAGGATTCGTGATACCGGACTATGTGGTCGGAGATTTCGTTCGCACAGGTCGCTTGATCCACCGAGATGGTTTGGTCCATGGGATATCCGGCACTCTCTCGATGCTCGCTCTAGACCAACCCAATCTGGTGCACATGACCGCTGAGTCAACCCGCATCGGCCAGATGGATGAGGGTGCAATCGTATCCGGCCGACTCGGCGAGGATGAGCCATTTGGAGCCGGAGGGGCGTGGAGGATTCACTCGGTGCTGTTGGCTGTCGCAGCTCTCAACTATGAAGGTCGAGCGGCCTGCATGCACGTCCAGTCACCATACACCACAGCACTCTCTCTCAAGGATGACTTGTTCATCCTGCGCCCGCCCGATGTCGCCGGCCAAGCTCTGTTCGACAAGGCGGTAATCGTCGACCACGACGAAGAGAATCTTGACGACTACCTACGTCAATTATCTGAGGGTCTGAAACAGTCAGACAACAAGGTGGTCATCAGCCGGGGTAACGGAGTATACGCAGTGGGAGCCACTTTCGACGAGGCGTGGAACAACGCCGCTGCACTGGAGCACAGCATGATGGTGCTCTACTTGGCAAGAGACGCCGGCATCGACATCTGACAGGCCCGCTCCGCTTCGGCAGGTTCATCGAGGCGACGTTGAGCACGAGAGCGAGGAGCGAGCCAATGGCGGAGCAACTGGTCATCGATGTCGTCGACAATGGAGGCCAGTGGACGCACCGAGAGTGGCGGATGCTGCGTTACCTTGGAGTGGACACGCAGATTGTTCCGAATGGCTCCCCTATTCTGGAGTTGCGCGAACTCGACGGTATGTTGCTATCAGGGGGCGCGGCGCGTGTTGGCATCACTGGGGAGTTGGGTAACTGCGCTGCCTTCCTAGGGCTTGAGATGCCTATCCTCGGAATCTGTGCAGGACATCAGTTCATGGCACGGCACTACGGAGGTGATTGTGGCGAGGCTGACCAGCCCGAGTTCGGCGCGATGGAGATTACCTTAGTCGATGGAGGCGGCGTGATGTTCGCCGGAACACCTGAGACACAGATCGTGTGGGAGAGTCACAACGACGAGGTCACCATCGTTCCCGATGGATTCCAAGTCACTGCAGGAAGTCCGTCGTGTGCTGTTCAGGCTATGCAGAACGAGCAAGGAGACCGCTTCGGCCTGCAGTTCCACCCAGAGGTGAACGACTCGGAGCATGGTGCGCGCATCATGGAGAACTTCGTCGAGATATGTCGCGAATCTAGAGACGGATGATTCAGTGTCTAGCCGTGCTAGGCCTAGAATCTTCCTTCACGTTCCGTAGGAACGATTGAAAAAGGGTGGTCGGCACGGCGCCATCCGAGGGAAGAGGATGGAGAGAGAGTTCCGTTACCGCTGCACTGACATCAACTGCCGCAAAGACCACCGCCAGAAAGGGTGGGTCGAGGCAGTAAACTGTCCTGATTGCGGCCTGCGCAGCCTACCAATCGAGGTGCAGTACAAGTGCCTGCGCTGCGGCAGTCTGGAGTACTTCGACGGCTCACGCACCGGAATATCGTGCAAATCCTGCGGCCACCGCATCTTCGTGAAACCCCGTCGCAAGGGATTCAAGATGATCGATTGTGACTGAGGTAAACACCCCCCTCATGCCGGTGACAGCATTTTTTCCGGCGAGTTCAAGGACTGCGGCAGTAAACCTCCCCGCGGTATCATGCCGAGTTGGTTGCAGACGCACGCGCCCCAGCGCTTCGACGAACTTGCCGCCCCCGAATCTGTTCGCCGCGCCCTCTCTTCGGCCAGCCTGACCGGCTCACCTCCACACATGCTCATCACCGGTCCAGCCGGAGTTGGCAAGACCGCTGCGTGGAGGCTGGTCGCTCGTCAGGTGCTCGGCCCCGGTTGGCAGGCGACGACCCATGTTCTGCAGGCGCGCGACTTGGCCGGTACCAGTGGAGCCATGGTGAAGTTCGAGGATTTCCTGCGTCCTGCTGGTCGTAAGTCCAGTGACACACTCGCTGGTCGCACCAGTTTGGAGGCGTTTGACCGTGGGATGTGGGAGTCGGAGGAGGAAGACGACCCACCACCTGCGGGTGCTGAGTTATCCTCAGCGAGTGATGAGCGGGCCCCAGTCAGCCGCATCATCGTAATCGAGGACGCCGATCATCTAGGTTCCAAGAGACAGCCCTACCTGCGCCGCATGATGGAATCAGAATCAGCCACTGCTCGCTTCATGTTCACCGCTCGTGCCCCTAGCCGTATCATCGACGCGCTGCGCAGCCGCACCTTGCACATGCGCATCCCGGCGGTCGAACCAGATATGATGGAGGCGACGCTTGCGCGTGTGGCCGCACGCGAGAGTCTGGAACCCGTTGCTGGACTAATCGGTGACATAATCCACGTCAGTTCTGGAAATCTGCGCAAGGCCCTGTTCACGTTCGAATTACTGTCACGCACAGATCGCTTGGCCGACCGCGGTAGTGTGCATCGATTGGTTGCCTCCTCTACCTTGCAGGGAGGCCGTCTGATGGTTGAGATGGCGCTCAGGGGCCGCGTCATCGAATGGCGTTGGCAGGAGTTGCGCGGGCGCAAGAAGAAGGTTCAGACAGGTGCACTCGCCGAGCTTGACCGGATGATGACTGAGCAGGCGTTGGATGCTGACGACATCATCTCTCAACTGCATCAGGTTCTGACTAGTGGTCGATTGATGCTCGCCCCCGCTCTACACCTCGAGTTGCTGGACTCGCTGGCTCGCTGCGATGTTCGTTTGCAGCGCAGCATCCACCCTCGTATCCAATTCGAACGCTTTCTGCACGAGGCTTCTGCGGCTGGAACCAAGCATGGAATGACTCTTGCTTGACTTCCACAACCGTCATCACACACGGCAAAGTCGGCGCACCGGGCGCGTAGCATAGTCCGGATAATGCACTGGCCTCCTAAGCCGGGGACCGCGGGTTCAAATCCTGCCGCGCCCGCATTTTGCGTGTGCCTCCTAAGGAGGCACTCTGCGTCGCGTTTATGATGCGGCAATCAGTGGCGCGGTCAATGGATGCCTGGGATGTGGTTGTCATTGGCGGCACTGTTGCCGGCATGCGCGCAGCCATCTCTGCGCATGACGCCGGTGCCTCGGTCGCATTGTTCGACGGCCACGCCTTGGGTTCTGATGCCGGCGTAGCCGATTCCGGTGGCTTAGCGGCTTCAGTAGGTGAGGCTACATCCAAGTCTCACCGTGATGACACTATTCGTGCTGGAGCGTGGCTCTCTGACCAAGATTTAGCTGCCGAGCGAACTGCCGCCGCCTTCGACGAACTGGCTCAACTGGAACGTTGGGGATTGGTGCTGCGCAGAGATCGAGCAGCCACCCCTCTGCTTCAGAAACTTCCCGGTCACAGTGAACCCCGCGTTGCATCGACGGGAGACAGCACTGGGAGGGAATTGTACCAACTGCTTGAGGAGCAGTGCATCAAGCGTGGCATCCCCCGCAGAGGGGACATGCAAGCGGCCAGCCTAGCTATGGACGGCAACTCAGTCTGTGGCGTGGTGCTGTTCGATGTACAGGATGGCGAACTGGTAGGTGTTCAGGCGAAGGCGGTTGTCCTCGCCA
>CAXEUS010000108.1:0-7926 GCA_963999385.1 uncultured Candidatus Poseidoniales archaeon
AAGAGCAGGCGGCAGATGCACATGCGTGGCTTCAGAATCAACCCCTCGTCGAGCGTGCTGTAGCCTGCAGAGTTCACCTAACAAACCAGGCGACAGGAGACCATCTTCGCGGAGTTGATTCGGGAGTTCTCATCGAACAGGTACGGTCAGGTCGTCGCGGACATGCTTCAGCCCGAGTACGCACAACGACTGGGTCAGATGTGCTGGTTGCCTTTGCGGAAGGCGGTCCCGTGAATCGTCTGTTTCGTAGTGCTGAGGTAGGTGACAGGCTGAATTGGGCAGGTCTTCCATCACCAGACGGAAGCGTGCATCTGGAGCAGCTTCAACTGGACGAGGTGGCGCCGCGTGAACTCTCACGGCCATTATGCGTGTGTGGCGGGCGGCTGAGGCGCAAGGGAAGGGGACAACCCTTGTCGTGCCGTCTATGCAATTCCATTGACGGGTCTCACTGGGTAGGGAACATTGGAGAGGTCAGCGACTGGGTCGAGCCCCCACCATCACATCGGCGCCATTTGGCCCGCCCACTGGCCCGCCGACCGCGCTGAGAGAAATACCGTAGTGGCGGACCCGGGCGGAGAACAATCAAGACAGACGGACGACAGGACAGTGCATGGTAGACCGCGTTCTGATTGCATATGTCGTGTTGGGAATCGGTGTTTTGGGGCTGCTCTGGTTCATCAAGCAGAGGGCTGTGAGAAACCGAGCCGCAATGGCTGAAGCGAACAAGCCTGCAATAGCTGGTGAGGACAAACTCGGAGGCGCAGCGAAGGACCCGGGTCAATTCGAGAAACCAGATGATGACGCCCTCGATGAGATGCATGAATTACTCAGCGGTGCAGCAGAGTCACAGGGATTGGAATACGATGAAAAATGAGTCATCCTCATACGAATCCATTCGAGTCCAACCGAACTGAAATCTTCTCTTCACCTACAGTCAGGCTACGATGCCCAACGCCAACACCGTCGTTCTGCAGCCACCAGGTTGTGAATCCGAATTCGCCCAATCTCCTCTCACCGCGCGCTTTCAAATCACGTTCTTGTTCACCCGATGCATCGGAGTACGCCGCTGAAACTAGCAGTATCCCCCCCCGGTCTGCGTAATTACTACCAGCCAGCGCCTCAACTGATGCTAGCGTCATCGGACTAACATGACCAGTTCGAGGAGTCCAATCATCTACTACAATCAACTGAATTGAACTCATCGAGTCCGCGAGATCACGCGCAGAGTCGATACTCTGAGGCATCAACTCTCCAGCAACAAGTAGGTGGAAGCGAGCTAGGGCCACAGGAGAGACAGCCTCGAATAGTTGTGAGAATCGGCTTGGGTCTGGTTGCTGAAAGCATACCCAGACCACCCTGCCAGCAGCTTCGAGCACCATGCGCGCCTGCTGCAATGCAAAAGTTGTCCCTCCACATCCCGATTCGACCGCGAGATGGACCACGGAATCCACAGTGGGGAGTTCAGGGGGCACGTTCATGCCTGAGGTGTGATGGCTCATCAAGCCTATCACGAGAATATGTGGCCTATAGTCAGGCAATCGCTATGTTCCGGAACCCGCTGGCAGGTTTGATGGCGGACGAGAGAATCCCGAGACGCGACCCACCTGCATACGAGGAGTTGGACGGGGGTAACGTGTTCACTGCTATAGCGGCACACGGATTGTTCCGCACTGCACTGAGCGATTCGAACCAATTCGGCCCTCACGCAATGATTCTGATGCTGGTAATCACAGCAACGCTCACAGGAATTGTACTCGGGCTGCTAATGATGATTTGATTAATCGAGAGCCCGGCGAGCAAGCTCGACCGCTTCATCTACCAGTTCCCCACTGACTCCGAGATGACTCGATGGCTCAAACAGAGCGTGCAGTTCATCGCCATCAAATAGCCCCGATATGGGGGGAGTGCGCGCACAGATATCCTCGAGGTGCGCACCTGATGAGATGGCTTCCATGGAGGCGGTGCGGAGAACTTCGTGTGCTTCGTCTCTCGAAACTCCACGCTCTACCAGTTCGAGCATCACCTTCTCTGCCATCACCAGTCCCTTCTGGGCATCGATATTCGAGCTCATTCGCGCTCTGTCAACAACAAGGTTGGAGAATACCTTGTCAGATTTTCCTAGAATGTCATCAAGCAGCACGACTGAATGTGATAAGGTGAATCGCTCGGCAGATGAGTTGGCGAGGTCCCGCTCGTGCCATAGCAACGCGTTCTCCCACGTTGGAAGCAACATTGAGCGCACAACTCGTGCCAATCCACAGGCGTTCTCAGAGGTTATTGGGTTACGCTTGTGTGCCATGGTCGAAGATCCGACCTGCTTGGCAGTATCGAACGCCTCGGCAACCTCAGCAATTTCACTGCGCTGTAGGTTGCGAACCTCTTGCAGAATCTTCTCGACGCTAGTGGCGGTATTTGCCATCCAAGAAACCCATTCGATGTATCGATCACGACCTACGACCTGCGTGGTTACCAGTGGCACGCCGAGGTTGAGGTGGGTGAGAATCAGTGCCTGTAGTTCGCGCGCCTTGTCCCCCTGTGCTGCCCCAGTGCCTACAGCACCCAGGAACTTTCCTACACATACACGCGGAGCCATCTGAACAAGACGGATGAGATGGCGGCGGAATTCATCGATCCAGACTGCCACCTTGAGTCCAAATGTGATTGGAGTTGCGGCTTGTCCATGAGTCCGACCGAGCATCACGGTGTCCCGCTCGCGCGTAGCTAAATCACAGAGTGTTCCGATTAATTGCTGGATGGATTCTACCTGCTGTGAGATTGAATCTCGAATCTGGAGGGCGACGGCTGTGTCGACGATGTCGTTACTGGTGGCGCCAAGGTGTATGCACCACCCAGCATCCCCCGCAGCCTCAGACATGGCCCGTGTCAGTGCCATGATGTCGTGCTTCGTCTCATCTTCAATCTGAGCCACTCGTTCCTTAGTGACGATGCGTGAATCTGCGATGGCCGCTACCTCGCGGTAGTCTTCATCACTCACTCTACCAAGTTCCTTATGCGCCCAGACTAACGCCCGCTCGACCTCTAGTTGACGAGCATGGCGCCCATCATCAGACCAAATCTGCTTGACGCTATCTCGCCCGTATCGGTAATCCAACGGACACAGCGACATCGCTACCCCGTTTCGCGGCGACATGGGGGTCCCGTTTGAGACTGCCGCCCGTACTGTTGTTCACAGAGCCAGCTCAGACTACATCTGAATTCTCAATCTGCAACCAGTGTCTGACACCGCTGGAATGCCGACTGCATTCCATTTCTATTGTACCATTCATCCATGGAGCGGCTACTACCGCGGTCTCGAACTCCCCCCCCTCGCCGTCAACGTTGAAACGATAGGTTGTGGACAGGGTGCGCAGCCGCCCCAGTGCGTCAGAGTCGAGCAGCGTGCCGACCCATTCGGGGCCGAGACCTTCTGCCGATACGGAAGTCAGCATGATATCGAATCCATGGTCCGCCAGTTCAACCATGTGTTGATCCGCTTGGTGGTGCCAAAGTGGTGTGAATGAATGCAAACCGAGACGCTCGCACATCCGTTCCACCCGCGTTTTCTGATAGTCCGAGCGCAAAGCACCGCAGATGATAGCATCCACTCCACCATCACCAGTGATACGTCGTATCTCCTGCTCCAGTTCAATCATCTCCACCTCTTCTTGCCCCTCTAACTTGACCTCATGCCAGGGAATACCCCCCGAATCAGCCTGGAGCCGGGCAATTCCTACAGTGGGAAGTTGGAACATCATCGAATCATCGCCGGTAACACGCACGGTGATGATGCCCGCGACATCCCAGCCACGCATGAGGGCCCACCAGATGGCGTAGCATGAATCCTTACCGCCCGATGAGAGAGCGAGTACGCGCATGATGGGGGCGATGAGGCCGCCGGACAAAAGGGAGACGCTGTGAGGTCCGCATCAGGGGTGGCACGACCAAGGTTCTTAAGAGGTCGATTTCGAGCGGGCATCGGGTGACAGGATGCAGCCGAGCGGACGAGGATATGACCATGGAATTACAACATTCAGCCCTGATGGTAGACTGTTTCAAGTAGAATACGCGAGAGAATCGGTCAAACGAGGAACCACAACTGTCGGCCTGAAGTTCCGCGACGGCGTTCTCCTGATAGTCGACAAGCGCATTGCCAGCCACCTAATTATCCCCGAATCAATAGACAAGGTCTACAAAATCGATGAACACATCGGGTTTGCCACATCTGGGCTGGTAGCAGACGCCCGGCAACTTGTTGACCGCGCACGGACAGAATGTCAGGTCAACCGTATCACCTACAGCAGTCGGGTACCGGTTGACGTACTGACCAAGAAAATTTGTGATTTCAAACAGTCATTCACTCAGTATGGAGGCGTCCGTCCGTTCGGAACGGCCCTACTAATCGCTGGCTGCGACGAGAACGGCCTGCACCTCTACGAGACGGACCCCTCCGGTGCATACCAATCCTACCAGGCGGGAGCAATCGGACGTGGACGGAACAACGTTGTCGAGTTCTTCGAAAAGCATTGGAAGAAGAACATGACGATGAACGCCGCATGCAAGATTGGGCTCGAGGGCCTGCGAGACTCTCTCGATGAAGACCTCAATCAGGATGCTGTGGAGATTGCTGTAATCGACAACAATGGATACCGTCTGATGGGTCGTGATGATGTGAGCAAGCAGATAGGTCGACTCAAACCACTTGCTAGCGATGAGGAATGATTTCGAGCGCGAGTCGCTCAATTCAGGTTGCGAAGTGCTATGTCCCTCCACCCCTTCTCCATCACAGGGTAGTATGGTCAGCTTAGATGATGCCGTCATCGCCCGCCTCGAGAAAGGTGGGAAACGTTACGAGATTCTGGTCGATCCTGATTTGGTTGACGTGTGGAAACAGGACCCGGATTCAGTAGAACTTGACGATCTACTTGCAACGGACGAGGTTTGGCATGACGCCAAAGCAGGTGACAGGCCCACTGAGGAGAAGTTGGTGGGTGTTTTCGGGACTATTGAATTGGAGGAGTGCGTAGCAAAGATACTCACAGATGGTTCGGTACAGTTGACAACAGAACAGCGCAAGAAGATGGTGACTGACAAACGCACAGCAATAGTTGCTGAAATTGCAATGCTAGCTATCGACCCGAAAACGAAGCTCCCCCACCCTCCACACAGAATCGATAACGCTCTGGAGGAGGCCCGCTTCAGTGTGGACCCGTTCATTCCTGTCGATAAGCAGGTTAAGGATGCAGTTAACGAGATTCGCCCACTTATCCCGCTCTCGTTCACAACTGTCAAACTCGCCTTCAAGATATCCGGGGCCAACTACGGTTCAGTGTTGTCGCTGGTTCGGGAAGACGTTCTGAGAGAGGAGTGGCTCGCAAATGGTGATTGGGCATTCACGGTTGAGGTCCCGGCGGGGATGAAGATAGACTACATTGCCAAGGTGGGTAAGCGTGCGGCGGATGTCGTCGTTAAGGAACTTGATTGAGCGTGCACATTCCCCCGTTGCTATGCAACGGTTATAGAGGGAGGGCCGGTCGGCGGCGACGGAGAGTCTGCATGGGTGATTCTGGGGACGTCGGTCGACTGGTCATTCCCGGCGATTCGCTCGGTGATATCGGCGAGCGTCGTGCAGGCCATGGTGTGCTTCGCAGCAATGGTGAATTGATTGCCACACGACTCGGTCATCTGCAAGAGCAGGGTGGCGAGTTGTCGGTGAATCCGGTGCATACGGCATACACCCCACGTCCAGGTGACCTGATAGTCGGTTACGTGGAAGGGATGCGCTCGAACATCTGGTTCATCGACATCGGTGGACCGTTCAATGCGATTCTTCCGATGAGCCTCGCCGCTGGTAAGGTCGATTTCGGTGCCACGAAAGAGTACATGGATGTCGGTTCAACAGTGTTGTGCCGCGTTCAAGAGGTGGATGAGAGCCACGGTGCCGTGGTCACCATGAAGGGCATGGGGCTGCGTAAGTTGAACTCAGGATTCGTTGACACGGTACCGTCACATCTGCTCAGCAGGGTGGTCGGCGTTGATGGACGAATGCTGAAGTCAATCAAAGAGGCAAGCGATTGCCGCATGGTTGTTGGCCAGAACGGCCGTATATGGATCGAAGGTGACGCATCAGGCACCCGTCTGGCGCGCTCAGCGCTCAGCGTCATCCGCGAATCCGGTCATCGATCGGACATCGAGAGCCGCGTTGATGGTATTCTCGAGGAATGAATGGAGGAGAGTGATTAGAAATGGGTGGATACGGAGATGTCCAGATGTTGAATGAAGACGGTACCCGAATGGACGGGCGCCGCCCGGATGAACTTCGGAAGATCGAGATTGAAGCGGGGGTAGTTCCTGTTGCCGACGGTTCGGCTAAAGTCACGTGGGGGACGAACATGGCAATCGCCGCGGTATACGGGCCGATGGAAGCCCATCCACGCAAGATATCGCGACAGGACCGCGCCGTGCTCGACGTACGCTACAACATGGCGCCGTTCAGCGTCACAGATCGCATCCGCCCGGGATTCAACCGTCGTAGTCGCGAAATCAGTAAGGTAACTGCCAACGCACTCGAGAGCGTCGTGCAACTCGAACTCTACCCACGTTCCAAGATTCGCGTCGAGATCGAGATAATGTGTGCAGAAGCAGGAACGCGCTGCGTCGGCCTAACAGCGGCCTCGGTGGCACTTGCGGATGCAGGTATCCCGATGACTGACATGGTTGTCAGCGTGGCCAGCGGGAAGGTGGACGGCGTTGTCGTCCTCGACCTCAACAAGGAGGAAGACAACTACGGGGATGCAGACCTGCCCATGGGTATACTACCCAACAGCGGAGAATTGGTTTTCCTGCAGATGGACGGCAACCTCTCACCTGATGATTTCCAAGAGGCGTGGGACTACAACATGGGAGCTGCCAAGGAGATTCATGAGATTATGGTGGCTGCACTCGCCGCACGTTACGGAGGTGATGCCTGATGAGCATTCCATTAGTCCCAGGTCTACTACGCGATCATCTCGCCGAACTCGCTGAACGCGATGAGCGCGTCGACGGGCGCGGGCGGATGGACGGTCGCCCATTAGAGATAGAAGTCAATCCGATTGATCGCGCTGAGGGTTCTGCGCGCGTGCGCATGGGTGACACCATCGTCTACGCCGGCGTCAAGTTCCAGATTATGACCCCCTACTCTGACCGACCAGATCAGGGCGGTCTGATGACCAGCGCTGAGATCCGGCCGATTGCCGGACGCAACTGGGAGCCTGGGCCACCTAGTGAGGAGTCAATCGAACTCGGCCGGGTAGTCGACCGCGGCATACGTGAATCGGGCTGTATCGACGTCAACGGCCTGTGCATCCTGCCCGGAGAGAAGGCCTGGCAGGTTATCATCGACCTGCACGCAATTTCCGATGACGGGAACCTGTTCGATGCCTTCGCGCTCGCAGCCATAGTGGCGCTACGAAACGCCGTCGTGCCTGCTGAGCGATTCGATGTGGGCGAGGATGGGCCACTCGAACTCTCCTGCACCCCAATCATGTGTTCGTATCACAAGGTCGGTGGCAGATTCGTCTACGACGCCAACGGAGAAGAGGAACTCGGTGGAGATGAGCGCATTCACATCACTCTTGGGGACGAAAACCATGTTCACTCTCTCCAGAAAGGTTTGAGAGGAGCATTTACCACCGATGAATTCGACGAAATCATGAAGACGGCTCAGGTTCGTTGTGCAGAATTAAGGGAACTGGTGTTCAGCCTGGAGTAGGATTACTATGTCACGTAGAACGCAGAAGGTTGGAATCGGTGCGCGATTCGGACCCCGATATGGTGTGAGTGTCCGTCGACGTGCTACGTCTGTTCTGAAGCGTTTGAAGCAATCATACACATGCCCAGTATGCCAATATCAGAAGGTCAAACGGGTGGCTGCCGGAGTTTGGTCAT
>CAXEUS010000109.1:0-2879 GCA_963999385.1 uncultured Candidatus Poseidoniales archaeon
AGCAACTGGTTGTCAGCCGGATTGCGAGTCTCAAAACTCTCGCCGCTGGCAGCGTGTCTCCATCCACCGTCGATGTACATCCCGAAGTCGGGGCCGTGCTCATCCAGCCATTCGCGTGCGAACGTGTCTGATTCTGGAGCTGGCCCCCATTCGAGGGAATCTAGGATTTCCTTCACACTCATTCGTTCACCTCATGCCATCGGATGCCTGTTGGCCGCTGAATAGTGACCTGAGAGATGGAATTCTAGTTGTCGCTCGATATCAGCTAGCAGCGAAGAGGCACCGATGCGGAACAGGTCGGGCTGCATCCATTCATCTCCTAGTTCCTCCTTCATCAGCGCTAGCCACACCACCGCTTCTTTCGCGGTACTGATTCCCCCGGCCGGCTTGAATCCAACCATCTGTCCGGTGCGCTGGTGGTGATCTCGGATGGCGCGTACCATCGCAAGTCCGACGGGTAGGGTTGCGTTCACGCTCTCCTTGCCGGTGCTCGTCTTGATGAAATCCGCACCCGCTAGCATGCACACGTGACTTGCTTGGGCTACCTGTTTGAGGCTGGCCAACTCACCGGTTGCTAGGATGGTCTTCAGGTGGGCATCACCACATGATGTTCTGAAATCATGCACCTCATCGTAAAGCGCCTGCCATTGTTCTCGCAGCACGTTCTCACGACTGACGACGATATCTATCTCGCTCGCACCAGCTGCTACGGATGCTTCAATCTGCTCGAGTTTGAATTCGTGTGGGATGTGCCCCGCTGGGAAGCCGGTCGATACGGCACAGGTTCCGACCGGACTGCCCTCGAGAGCGGCGGCCACGGCGGGCACCATGTTGTGGTAGACGCACACGCTGGCGCAGTGGATTGTGTCAACATCGAGGTCCAGTGCACTCAACAGATCACCTCTGACGGGCCGAATTGCCTTCTGCGCGAGGCGAACCACGCGGCCGTGAGTGTCGTCGCCGGCGAGCGTTGTCAGGTCGATGCAGCGCAGCGCCTGCAGCATCCAAGCGACCTGCCAGTCCTGCTTGACCGCCCGACGCTTTGGAAGGGTCGCCGCTCTTCTCTCAAGGGCGGAACGATTGATGTGAATCGAGTTGAGCAAGTCGAGGTCCAACTCGCCGCCGGAGTTTCTTGCGGAGACAGCCATCGGGCGCACCTTCTCATCAACGCGGCTCAGTGCGTTCCATTAGAATCAATCGGATTCAAGAAATACGGTATTTCTTCACTCTGGGCGGCTCTCAAGCAGTTCTGTGACCACACTTGGGTCGGCCAATGTACTCGTGTCACCGAGGTCGCTGATGTCTCCCGAAGCAATCTTCCGCAGGATACGTCGCATGATTTTGCCCGAGCGAGTTTTCGGAAGTACCTGAGTGAAGTGAATGGCATCCGGTGTGGCGATTGGGCCGATGATTGTACGCACTCCCATGCGCAGTTCCTGACGCAACTCATCACTCGGCTCCAGCCCCTGTTCGAGGGTGACGTAGCAGTAGATGCCCTGTCCCTTAATCTCGTGCGGGAATCCCACGACGGCCGCTTCGCACACTGACTCGTGCGCCACCAGCGCCGACTCGACCTCGGCGGTCCCCATGCGGTGTCCGGAGATGTTGATCACGTCGTCGACGCGCCCCATAATCCAGAAGCAGCCGTCCTCGTCCTTGCGCGCCCCGTCACCGGTGAAGTAGCGCCCCGGCTGTTGGCTGAAGTAGACCTCTTGGACGCGCTCGTGGTCGCCGTAGAGAGTGCGCATCATTCCGGGCCACGCCTGCTCGATGACGAGGTAGCCTCCCTCATTCACTTCGCACTCAGTCCCGTCCGCTCTCACCACCTTCGGATGCACCCCGAAGAACGGCCGCGACGCGGAACCGGGCTTCGTGGTCGTCATCCCTGGAAGCGGTGTGATTAGGATGCCGCCCGTCTCAGTCTGCCACCAGGTGTCGACTATCGGACATTTTTCGCCTCCCACATGCTCATGATACCACATCCACGCCTCAGGGTTGATTGGCTCTCCGACCGTTCCAAGCACCCGAATAGAGTCCCTCTTGTAGCGAGTTACCGGCTCTGTACCGTGCACCATCAGAGCACGGATTGCCGTAGGAGCGGTGTAGAAGGTGGTAGGGCGATGCTTGTCGCAGATGTCCCAGAATCTCCCGGCGTCGGGGTAGGTTGGAATCCCCTCGAACATCAGTGTGTGAACCCCTAGAGAGAGCGGACCGTAGACGATGTACGTATGACCGGTCACCCATCCGATGTCGGCCGTGCAGAAGTGCAGGTCGCGCTCAGGCTTCAAATCGAAGACGTATTTGCAGGTCGTCGCCGCATGTATCATGTAACCCGCTTGGGTGTGCAGGACTCCCTTCGGCTTGCCAGTAGAGCCAGACGTGTAGAGGATGAAAAGTGGGTCTTCAGCTTCCATAACCTCCGGATCACAAGTGGTGCCTTGGGCTGCCATTCCTTCCTCCATGTCGACATCCCTGCCAGATATCCATCCGGGGCTGCCTTCGCCGATGCCATCGCCTGCTCTGTGGTTGACGAGCACACAGCGCACGTTCACGCCTTCTTCTGCGGCGAGTTCTATGGCGGCGTCGCCGATTGACTTGAGCGGGACGGGTTTGCCGCCGCGGATGCCGGCGTCGGTGGTGACCATCACGTCGGAGGTGCAATCGACGATGCGCTGGGCGAGAGAGTCGGCTGAGAAGCCGCCGAACACGACCGAGTGAATGGCTCCGATGCGGGCGCAGGCGAGTAGTGTAAAGGCGAGTTCAGGAATCATCGGCATGTAGATTGTGACACGATCACCCTTAGTGACGCCATTCGCGCGCAGGAGGTTTCCGAGTCGGCACACTTGCTCGAGGACTTCACTGAAACTGTAGGTGCTCAT
>CAXEUS010000110.1:0-8990 GCA_963999385.1 uncultured Candidatus Poseidoniales archaeon
AATGCCGGTGTATATGTTGAAAGCAGGTGTAGTGAGACTCACCGAGCACAAATATTGCTCAATTTTGGTAAGTCCTGATATCTGTTTATGACTGGCACGTTGGGCAGAGAAATGTGGAGCGATTCTGCTGCACCGCGCGCTCAATCTCTCCTGCACAACCCCTGCGCGCGCACTCCTTCCCCTCGCGCCCGTATACGCGCAGTTTTACCTCGAAGTTGTCCAGATGCAGTTGCGGCTCATGGATGTAGGTAAGATCGTCGAGGTTCGTCAGTCGCGTCCCCCCTATGCGCGCGCTCTCGCGTAGGAGCGGGGCGGTCGCATCGAAGATGCGGCGCCACTCATCTTCGTCGAGCGTGTCGGCTGTACGACGCGGGTCGATTCTGGCCAGATGGCATATCTCAGCGACGTAGATGTTGCCCAGACCGGCCACACGAGACTGGTCGAGCAGGAGTGACTTCAGTTCTCGTCGGCTTCCAGACACCGCCTGCAAGAAGCGTTTGAAGCGCCAGGTGGTGTGAAGCGGATCTATTCCCCAACCAGCGATTCTCTGGTCGTGCTGCTCTTCAGTATGCAGTTTCAGGGTGCCGAAGCGGCGTACGTCGCGATAGATGGCTTCGCTTCCGTCATCGAGCAGAATGCGCGCGTGGCAGTAGCGGTCAGGAAAGCCGTTGACGAACCGCTCATCCTCTGGCCAATCGGCCCCCGCCGGCTTGAGCCACCACCCACCAGTCATGCGCAGGTGACCTTCGACGACACTGATGGTACGCTCACCATAGGTACTGGGAGATGCCAGTTCGAACCAGTAGAACTTCCCTCGGCGGCCGACCCGCTCGATTGTGCGTCCGACGAGCCCCTGCGACCCATCATCGCCTGCCTTCATGGGTGCGCGGCTACCGAAATCGATGCCCGCCTTGTCAAGTTGGGCGGCCCAGACATCAGATATCTCGACCGACGCGATTTCGCGCCCGGAGAAGAATTCGTCGAGGGCCAGTCGGCAAACCTCCACCTCCGGGAGTTCGGGCATGCTGGACAGGTGCGGTTCAACATCGATAGCCATTGCGCGGGGGAAGTGAGGGTTGCTCACTCTTGTATGAGATACTCGACATCCTGCTTGAACAACTCCGGATTCCACTCGGAACCGAGCCACACGACACGTTTCTCGAGTGTGCGGTCGAGGATGTAGGTGGGCAGAGAATGCTCAATGAGGTAGTCAGTGTCATTCTCGACGCCGTACATCTCCATCCCGACGTCGAACTGGCCCCAAATGGATTCCAGAGCCGCATAGTTCTGCTGCGAATCCCCTCCAGCACCAGCATCCGCTACCGTGAGATGAGGCCATTCCGCCCCTCTAGAGGTGCTGTATTCACGCAGCACCTCAAATGTGTCAGTCCACGGGTCTACAGTCACGGATACGAACTGTACCTGATCGAGATCCTGTTCGTCGAGGTTGTTCTGAACCCAGAGCATCGAAGCGGTAACTGCCAAGCAGACATCGGGACAGCGGGTGAAGATGAAGGTGAGTACGACCACCTTCCCTTCGGCATCTGACAGTGACCAGCTCTCGTTATCCTGATCGATGAGCGTGAACCGGTAGGCAGCCCCACCGATATTCGGCTCTTCACCGTTGAACACGTGCGGACTCGACCCCCCGATACAACCGGATAACAGCATACAGACGATTGAGATAGTCAGCAGCCGCGTTGCCCGACGCCTGCTGTGCGCTTGTGCCACCATCACCCAGTCACCCCAATCGCTTCTGCTCCCCTTTGTCGCATAAGTCGAGCGGCTCGTCGTGGGACTCAATCGCGTACCCCCCAACTCTCAGGCATGCGCGAGACGATGAGCGCGTGCTTTTCCTCTAATCCAGTCAGTTCAATCACCTCGAGCACCTCTGCTCCTACATCGATGAGCGCTGCCCGGGCATGCTCGTAATGGTCACGCGGTGTGCTGCTACCACCGCCCCCACTCCGCTCGGAAGCACTCTTGAGCGAGAGCAGAGAGATACCCAGGGGTGCGAGATATCTCCGTGCCGCCGCGATGTGCATGTCGACCTGGCCTGCCTGTGAGACATCCTGAAACAGCCATGGAACGCGCGTTGAGAGGTAGGGGGAGAACGCCTGCAGGTCACGCGCATCCGCGAGCACGGGTAACAACCCCGGACGAACATGAGCCAGCCGCACGAGGTCGCGCATGCAGCGTGGTGAGATATCTACGGCGACTATGCAACCGCCATGCTCGTTCTGCTCCCCACACAGATGGTCATGCAGATGAGAAATGGTCGTACCATGGCCAGCTCCGAGATAGAGCGCGGTAGCACCGGGTTCAGGCAGCAGGATTCTCTTGTCACCCTTTGACCTCAGCAGCCCGGCGCCTAGTTTCGACCTGCGCGGACTCCACTGCCGCCACTCTTTTCCTCGCCGACGCTTGAGACGCTCCCCGCGCACTGCCACTCCGGGAACTGCATTCAGACTCCACAGGCTGCGCCCCTCCGTGCGCACGGCCCAAGATAGGTCGGGAACCTTTGCCGAGCGGCCTTGTCTGGCCATACATATCCCTCCAGTCAGTTACGCCGCTGGGGTCGAGGATGACGCTCTCGAATCGACTGAACCTGCTGCTCGATTGCTGCTACCTCATCCGCGCCCCACGGCTCGCCATCAAAGGCGTCTAGTCGCGACGCTATCGCCACCTTGCCCGAGAGCATTCGGGACACCTTGCCACGCACCCATCGAGGTGAGCGGTTGACCCATGGATGCTGGAACAGATGACCGTGTTTGGGAGGAGGGATACCGCTCCTCAAGTGCATGAAGAACGCTTTCTCTGCCCCGAGCACCTGGATGGTTCCAGAGGGCAGACGCGCCATTCGCTGCCGCCCGTGCGCAGAGGTGCACAGGCGGGCGGCAAGCAACGGCCCGATCAATGCAGAGGTGGAAGGGAGATGGGAAGTCGATAATTCGCGGACCGCCTGTTCCACTGCGTCGAGGCGCGAACTGGAGTCAACAACACCCTGTGCCCATACTTTGAGTGCGTTCCATTCTTCAACTGATACATCCACTTCGGCTGCGTCGGTCTCCAAGTTGGCTGCGGCTGCTTCGAGTGAATCCGCATCCGCCACCGCTTGCGGGATGGAATCTCGCGCCGCATCCAGGTCGAGCGCGGGCAGAAACAGCCCGGCCCATTCGACCACTCTCGCCTCGAGAGTGCCCCACGCTGCGCGCAACTCGTCGGCAGCGCGCACGAGATGCTCCAACCTTCGGTCAGCATCGCCAGCGGCCGCCGCCACACCAGATTGCGCCAATTGAACGGCAGCCTGTCCCATCAGTTCCGACTCCTCGAGCGCAAGTTCTGGCCAGATGCCTTCAGTGAGATCGTGTACAGCGCACGGCTTAGCCTCCGGAAACCGCTCTGCCAGCACCCGCGCCTCGTTTGTCATCCTCCCTGACGATATGCGCTCAAGTCGGTCGGCGACCGCTCCCACGCCTCTCCTGCCACCCCATACCGATTCGTCGACAATCTCGCCGGCATCGTCGAACACGCGGGCAAGCCGCCAGTCCCAGCATAGGCGCATGAGCATCCCAGACGGTCCCCCATTGAAAAGGAGGAAGGGGGAGAGGGGAGTCTCAAGGTGCGCGAAAATGGTGTTAATGGGGGACATGTGCCGCATTATTTCATCGTATTATCTGAATTCGGGAGAGCGCGTAATTGATAAGGTGAAATCTTACGGCTGGTCGTATGTTCTGTCCAGAGTGTGGAACCCTCGCATTCCCAGATGAGAACGGAATCATCCTTTGTCCCAACGGTCGCTGTGACTACATGGGGGAGACGAAAACAGCGGTTCAACTCGAGAGTGGTGAGACCATCGATCTCAGTGAAGCCAAATCGAAGTCCCAGGCAAGCGACCTGAAACACCTGAGTGAGACCATCGATGACTCCGACCAGTACCATGGAGTCCTCACCACCGGCTCCTACCTCTGCTCGAAGTGCGAATCTGACAACGTCTACGCTGAACTCAAGCAGACCCGCGCATCTGACGAACCGGAGACGCGGATTCTCACATGCGCTGAATGCGGTCATGGATGGCGCGAGTACTGATTGCGTTCTCGACCCCGTTCCATCGAAGAATTCTCACCACGCCACAACCCTGTTGATTGAGTGGATGTGGCGGTGTCGATTACGCGACACTAACCCTTTAGAGCCCCCTCCGGGAAGCGGTGAGCGTAGCGGGGAAGGGTACCACGATGATGAACATAACAGCCCGACAGGATACCTTCCGAATGATGATTGACATCCTGTCAGTCCTTGTTGAAGAAGCGCGCTTCAACTTCAAAGACAACCACCTCGAAATCAGGGTCGTCGACCCGAGTCACGTGGCGATGATTCGCATGGAGGTGGATTCCGCTGCCTTCGAAGCATGGGATGTCGATGAGACTTCATTGGGACTTGAACTGTCGCCGATTGGGAAGTTGATTGGTCTGGCTGCATCCGGTGACCTTCTCGAAATCAACCACGACGAGGGAGTCGGCATGGTATCCATTCAGGTTGGGGAGATTAACCGCACGATTCGACCGCTGGACCGGCAAGCGATGGTCGAGCCGAAGGTTCCGGAAATCCCCTTGGATTCATGCGCCATTCTTTCGGGAACCAAGTTCGCTAAGGCGCTGAAGGCGGCAGATCAGGTCGGCGATCTCGTCACCTTCTCACTAGACAAGAACCAGTTCGTGGTACATGTCGCTGGTGATCGCGACGCGGTGACCGTCCCCTACGAGGCTGGTGAACTACTCGGGCTTGAGTGCGCCAAGCCAGTGAAGAGTCAGTACAGTCTGCAGTACCTGCTCCCGCTGGCAACACGTATTTCCTCAGCTGTCGAAGAGGTGAAGATATGCTTCGGGGAGAACTATCCGTTGCAAATTGAATTCGAGTTCGCTGAAGGTTCTGGGCGAGTAATCTACTTCCTAGCGCCTCGCGTAGAAGGCGATGCCTGAAGCATAGACCAGTGTTCGGTCAGCCACCATTGTGGACAGTCTCAATCTCGGGTTACATCCCGCTCTTGGAGTTCATCCCACTCGCGGTCCATTATCGGAGGAGGGCCTCTCTCAGCATCCTTCCAGTCGGAGTTCAAGCAATCCGAAGACTCGGCTTCGACTTTTACAAATTGTAGACACTGCTTCAGAATCGATGCCTTATCATCGTCAAGGTCGTCGATGATGAATCGGGGTGTGACCTCTTCGCCACCACGGTCTCCCCAATGGTTGCGGTGGTCGCCCCGGTCACGGTCACCCCAGTCGCCTCGATGGCTATGGTGACCCCCGCGCCTGCGGTCTTGCCGGTCGTCACCACGTCGCTCATCGTCATCATATCCAAGACGCTCTAGAGCTACTCGCAACTCTCCGCAAGCATCCATGTTACCGTCCCCGCACGCCGTTCTCAACCTGCTGAGTTGCATTGCAATCTCCTCTCGCTGCTCGTCCCGGTCGCGGTCGACTCGGTCCTGAATAGCCTGACGCAGACGCTCGATTCGCAGGCGGATGTCTCGGTCATCCTGATCGTCGACACGGTCGCTCTCCTGTTCATCGACACGGTCACTTTCCTGGTCGTCGGCACGGTCGCTGTCATCACGACCTTCAGTGCCTGATGCTTCATCATCAGGGACATTCCATGAATCAGTGAATTCACGGTGACCTCTCCAATCCCACTCAGCCTCATAGGGCATCTCGACCTTCTTGTCAGTCATGTCGTATTTCGCAAGAAGTTCCTGGCATTCAGCTGCGTCAAGGTCTGCGACGCGGTCTGATTTTGATTTGTCATCGGTATCGACTGCATTCCGGTCGTCATCCTCTCCGGCCTGTGCATTCGCTGCAGTTTCGAGCGAGGTAAGCGAAGCAAATCCACCGAGTACAAACATGGCTACCAGCATCAAACTCAGGATGCTGTTCAATTTCATTCCTGATACTCCACTCATTACAACCAAATCCGGGACGTAGTCCCGTTTTCAATACTTTTCGGGTGCTGTGGCATTACCCATCATGTTGGACAGCCACCCAGTGCCCCTTTCATGCAGTCTCGGCAGGGGATGCTTGATAGCGAGAGCAGGGTCGCCGGAACCAGAGGTGCTGGCGTGGGCGAAGAGCAACTGCGGGTATCCGTGCTCATTCCGAGCCTGCGCAACGCAGACGAGTTAGCCATCGCCCTCGATGGCCTTGCCAATCAGACTTGGGACGGCCCTCTAGATGTGGTCGTGGTCGGGCCCGCCGGTGATCCTGGTGAAGCTGTGACTTCCAAACACGGCGCCCGCTTCATCGATGACGAAGGGAGCAGGACGCGCGCGGATGCATGCAACGTGGCATTACGACAACTGGACTGCGACATCGTCTGCTTCACCGACGACGACGTCTGGGTTCCTGAGACATGGGTGGCCAGTCTAGTGCGCTGGTTCGACAATCCCGAAGTTGCCGGAGTAGGCGGCCCGAACTTCGCTCCACCGGACAAATCGACCTTCTGGCAGCGTGTAATCGATGTCACCTTCTGCTCCAAATGGGTCACTGCCGGCACCAACTACGGAAAGCGTGGCAGCGCCGACCTCGAGTCGGCAGAGCAACTTCCAGGAGTGAACGCCGCCTATCGCAAATCGGTTCTCGATGAGGTGGGCGGCTTCGATGACGGCGCTATTGGGTGTGAGGATGCAATGCTCGATTACAGAATCGAGCAGGCAGGACACTCGCTCTGGACCGACCGAGAGGCGATTATATGGCACCGCAGGCGGAACCCAGGAAGAGTGCGCAAACAGATTCAGAACTACGGGCTCGTGCGGATACTGGCCGCCAATCAGTATCCCGGAATGCGTGTCTGGAGCCACATCGCCGTCGGCCTGTTCCCACTGTTGGTCATCGACGCCCTGTTCTCAATCTGGTGGGGTGCTGCCAACGGTGGATTGGCCTGGCCTGATTTCTGGAACATCTCAACCGATGTAGTCCCGTATGGGATAGCGAGAACTGCGGTTCACTTGCCAGTTTCACTGGCAGCAATCTACGTTCTCATCTGCTGGCTGGGCGCTGCCAAGGGAAACTCTCCATGCCGTTCTGCCTCGACAGTTCTGGCAGCGCCGCTGATGACTTTCTTACTCCACTGGTCGTACGGAACAGGTGTCATTCGCGCTTGGTGGAGAATGTATGTCACAAGGCGGCCGGGGTTACAGGTCGATGACAAACAGCGCGACTGACTCGTCAGACACGCTCCACGTTTTTTCCATCTTCTGAAACGCGGTAAGACGGTCGCTTAGGGCGCCAGATGAATCCACTCACGATGCCGATGAACAATCCGCCGAAAACCAAGTTGAACCATCCTTCGGTGAGATAGTTGGCAGAGGCGAAATTCCAGGCCCACAGGAACGACGGTATGATGCCAATGACCAACGCGAACATCACCTCGCGCAGCAAGATGGAGAGCCTGTTCTCGTCGGGCAATCGCGGCGCTTCCTCGGACGGGTTGGGTGCCCGCGCCAAACGCATCACCTTGTCACGCGATTCCGCATCACTGAGTGAATGGTCGTAACTTCGTTCGACGCCTGCGCTTCCCCACCTACGCAGAGGCTTGACATGAGATAGATGGGCGGTTTCTCTAGGGTGGCCATCACACCTTCCACCCCAGTGCCCTGAATGCGGTCTGCTGTCGGCCAGTTCCTCCCACCCACCTCGTTCATCATGCATCGAACCCTGTTCGTTAGCGAGTTCCCATTCCGCCTCGCTCGGCATGCGCACACCCGCTTCGTCGAGCTCTTCCTTCGTTGTCCCTGATTGGGAGTAGAAGTCACGGATGAGAAAGGCGTCACGGCTGATCTCGAATTCGTAATTGATGCGCACCTCGTGGCGCGGACCCTCCTTCACAGGGTGGAAACTCAGTCGACCATCGTCATCGCCGAGCCAGACTGAGCCGGACTTCACCTTCGTCCACTCGAGGTCGTCAAGGCCAGTCACTGCATCACCCGTCGTGCTGGGTCGCTTCACCGGTCATGTTGGCGACTTCGCCTGTCTGCACAGCCCATAGGTCGGCGTATACCCCATCCGCTACGAGCAGGTCCGCATGAGTGCCTCGCTCGACGACTACGCCTTCTACGAGCACAAGAATCTGGTCAGCATCTCGAATTGTGGACAACCGATGTGCCACGGCCACGGTCATCCGCCCCTGCTTGAACTGGTTCAGGTTTCGCTGGATAACCTCCTCGGTCTTGGTGTCGACCGAACTGGTCGCCTCGTCGAGGATGAGCAGGGATGGCTTGCGCAACAGTGCGCGGGCGAGCGATATGCGCTGACGTTGCCCACCTGACAGTTTGACGCCGCGGTCACCCACAATCGTAGCGTAGCCATCGGACAAATCACTGGTGATGAAATCGTGCGCACCGGCCAGTGTCGCTGCCTCTTCGATGGCCGCGTCATTCGCCGACTGGTCAGAGTAGGCGATATTCTCACGCACCGTTCCGTGGAACAGGTAAACATCCTGACTCACGTAACCGATCTGCTGACGCATGCTTTCCAGTGTGTGCTCCTGGATATTCTCTCCGTTCATCGCAACGACTCCAGTATCCGGCTCGTAGTAACGCAACAGCAACTTGACGATGGTCGATTTGCCAGCGCCCGTCGGACCTACGATGCCGATGGTCTGGTCAGATTCCAGAGTTAATGACACCCCATTGAGCACATTCGGCCCCTTGGGGTAGGAGAAGTGCACGTCGTCCAGGGATATCGAGGAGGCCCCCTCATCCAAGGGAACAGCATCATCCCGGTCGACGATTGTTGGCTCTAGGTCAATCATGGCGAACACCCTGCGAGCGCTTGCCTCAGACTTCTGAATCTGGTTGACCAGCATCCCGAGTATGAACAGCGGCATCGACATCCGCGTCGACATCAACAGGAAGATTACCAGTCCGCCGGGCGTTATGTCACCGGTCATCATCAGGTATCCACCGGCGGTGGCGAGCAACCCGAAAGCGATGCCAGCGA
>CAXEUS010000111.1:0-3075 GCA_963999385.1 uncultured Candidatus Poseidoniales archaeon
CCGTTGTCGCAGGTGACGTCCCCGTCGTCATCGCCCTCAATCTCGATTGTGACCGATGTGCGCGGATATGACTCGGAGATACTCAATTCCACTTCATCTCCATAGGAGTAGTCGATATGGACCGTCTCGCTGCCATTGCTGGCGTAGGATTCGATTGAGATGATGCGGGGCGGCACACCTTGGAACTCAACAATCACTTGATGGGTTTCGTTGCTAGCGGATGCCACCTGCTGTGTTGATGCAGCATCGATGGTCACAGTCCAAGCCAACGCCTCGTTGAACATCCCAGTAGGGTCCGGAATCTCATCCATAGGATTGCCAATCATCATATCTCCCTCAACCCCACCTCCTTCTGCTGCCATCTGTGTGAAGGGATCGACGTATTCCGGTTGTTCGTCACGCATGGTGAACCACTGATTCATCACTCGCATGTTCCCAATTCTGTGGGCTCCGGTGACCTGCTCCACTTCCATCGACATCATTCCGGAAGTGAATCCAATTCCTATCGAGCCGATTTGAGCAGAGTCATCCTTCATGATCACAATCGAAACCTGACCTGATTCGCCATCTTCCAGAGTCTGTATGCTCATGCTGACACCGAAGCGTTCCATACCGGACGCCATGGTTGTGGGATCTAGGTTGGTTCCATCCTGCAGGAATTCATTCACTTGGTCGCTGGACAGTGCGTCCAGCGGGATTGAATCCACAATGTCATCCTCTTCGGTGAACGACGTAATCTCGTCGATACATCCGGGCAGTACAAGGCTGGCGGCCAGCAGCAGCATCAGCAGTCTTCGCATGGCGCCCATGCCATCGACTAACCCCTTTGACACTTCGCCTAGCGGACTCGTTGGCTCATTCCTGGTAGGAGAAGCGCTCTTCTTGCCACGGATCGCCGCGGACATGGTATCCGTGAACCTCCCAGAAGCCGCGCGCATCTGCATCGAGCAGTTCCACTCCGTTGATCCACTTCGCTGATTTCCAACCATACAGGTGATGGCAAACGAAGCGCATCGGGCCGCCGTGACCTGCGCTCAACGGCTTGCTGTCATGCTGCGTGGCGAACAGGTTGTCAGGCTCAAGGAAGTCGTCGATGAGCAGGTTGGTTGTGTAATCGCCATAGCAGTGCAGCATGACCGCAGCAGGCTGTTCAGTGAGGTGAGGTGAGATAGCATCCCAGAAGGAGGCTACCGGAATGCCACCCCAGAGGTTGTCGAAGCGAGACCAGGTGGTGACACAGTGGAAATCACGCGTCGTCTCATGCGCCCCTAGAGCACTGAATTCCGACCAGTCGAATTCGATGGAGTTCGCCAGACCTACACCCCAGACACGCAAGCCCCAGTCGTCAGTGGAGATGTCCGGAGTTGCACCGTAAGTGAGCACGGGAAATCGCTCGGTGAGGAACTGGCCTGCCGGAAGTCTAGCCGCATCCTCCTCTTCTGCCATGTCACTCACTGGCCGAGGCTACCCGAACACCCCATTTAAGAGTCCATCACCCACGCAGATTGAAGCGCGAACCTAGGAGGGATGCCAATGGCCGCCGACCTGCTTGTAGTCTACAAGAAGAACTTCGAGGCAGTACACGACCGTTCTGTGGCATCTTTGGAAGATGCATTGGCGCAGTTGGCCGATGAGCGCGGGGTGTCCTATGACCTGACACCGCGCGAGGCGGTGAAGCGGGCGGATTTCGTCGGCAGGGACCTCGTAATCATCGTCGGTGGCGACGGGACTCTGACATCCATCGCACACAATGTGGACGACGACACCGCCGTCATGGGAGTCAACAGCCATCCGATGAGCGATGACCCCGATGGTTCGTTCGGCTTCTTCATGGACAGTGACCCGACGACCTTTGCCGCAGATGTACGCGCAGCTCTGGATGGAGAGGCAATTAGCAACAAACTGCCGCGGCTGCAGGCGGAGATAGTTACCACCTCTGGTAACCGCATCAAGTGCGACCCGGCGCTGAATGACCTGCTGGTGGCGAACACCAACCAGTACTCACCCAGCCGCTACCGACTCAAGAGAGATGCCGATGGAGTCAACGAAGCGGTCGACCTGATGCAGCGCTCCAGTGGACTGCTGTTCTCAACATTCGTCGGCCAAGGGGCGTGGTTCCGTCATGTCTGTGTCATCGAAGAGATGAAATTCGAACCGGAGCAGATTTTCGACCACTACCTGTTCTGTGCACGAGATCTACCTCGAGATGAGCGACGAGATGACGGTTCTTACTTCGCATGGACGAACAAGGCGACGGTGCTCAACAGCGACATGCACCGCGGTTTCGCTGTTCCCGATGGTTGGGATGAGTGGCACTTCACCCGCGGCTCAAGGGTCACAGTCAGTCTGGATGGCCCCAAGTTGAATCTGCTCACCTTCCGCCGGCCAATCATCGAAAAACTGGCACACTGGTTAGACGCCTGAGAGTTCTTGGACTCCGCCCGCATCAGCCGCCTTGATGGATGCGAAGTGGATGCTGCTGCCTCTGGCGGCTCAAGTGCTGTTGACTGCATATTCGGCAGTGGTGATGCGCAAACGGAGATTGCATGCGGTCAGGGTCGAAGGACTCGATCCGCTCTACTTCAAGACGAAGCAGCAGGGTGAGCCGCCGCGCGGGATGAAACAGGCGGATGACCTGTTCGAGAATCTGTTTGAGACACCCGTAATTCTGTTCGCTGGTGGATTGGCAGCGATGTCGCTCGACCTGGTGGATGAGATGCTGCTCGGGCTGGCATCACTGTATGTCGTCTGCCGCATCCTGCACGCTAGGGAAATGCTTGGGAAGAACAGTATCCTCAAGCGGTTCAAGCCGTGGGTGGTCAGTCTGTTCACGTTAGCTGCCATGTGGCTCTGGTTGGCGGCTCAAGCGTTCCTCTGACTCAATCGTCGTCTCCGCCCTCGTCGAGTTTATGCTCCAACTCTTGGATTTCGGCGATGATTTTCATCCGTGATTCACGCGCCTCGTCCTCGGCATCCTCGGGCAACTCCTCTCCGAGCGCTTCGTTCAGTTCTTCGATGCGCTCCCGAATCGCCTTGCGCTCCTCCATGTGAGCCGCGGACTCAGCCTCATCCTTC
>CAXEUS010000112.1:0-6328 GCA_963999385.1 uncultured Candidatus Poseidoniales archaeon
ACGATTGACATCGAGGTGACGAACAACGGCAACAGTCTCGAGCGCTTCGATCTCTCTCTCGACGCGGATTGGACTCTAGGGGTGACCACCAATTCCCCCAGCACAGAGGAGATTGGCCCGTTCGGCGACAGTTCGACAGTTCTGCTAATCTTCCCGATGACCTATGGCATCAGGCCGGATACCTACATCGTCCGTCTGGATGCGATATCACAGTCCGACCCGACATACGTGACCAGCATCCAGATTGAGGTAGAGGTTCTCTCCACTCACTTGCTCGAGGTGTCCGATGTCGATATGTCCGGTCAGACCTTCCAAGGAGGGGCTGATGCAAAGACGACCTCCTTTGAGGTGTCAAACGTCGGCAACGACTTTGACAGCATATACATCGAATTAATCACCACCGCCGGAATGAGCGCGGAAATAATTCCCAATGAGCAATACAACCCAGATAGCCCATCCTTGGTAGAGAAAGGAACTTCTGTGAATGTGACAGTGAGTTACTCATTCGATCAGGGTTTCAACGGGCAGGCCGTTTTGAAGGTCAAGGCGTATTCGGAGCAGTCAGGAAGATCTGTTTCAGACGAGGGTGTGGCCACCTTCCAGGTAGGCACTCAGGGTTGGATTGAACTAACACCCGGGCCCGAGGTCATTCTGGATGATTCTGGTTGGATTTACGTCAACGTCACCGTGCACAATCGCCATCCCACCAATGATCAGTTGATTGTGGTTGAAGTCGAACCCAACGAGGCGCGCAATTACGCCAAGGTGCGCGTCCGAACTCAGGACGGTTCGTTCGTACTTGCCCCCGATTTGCAGCGCACCGCGTCAGTGAAGTTCGAGATTACCGAGACGCAACTCCTCAATCTACCAGAGAATGAGATGCTGTTCAATCTGACAGTGATTGCCACCGGGGACGACGATGTCGCAGAGACGACGGTTACCGTGCGCGTAGTACGTGACCCCAGCTTGGTTGGTGGTGGAGATGTTGATGCCGAGGGTGGATCTACGTTGTTGACCTGGGTTGGTGTAATCGCTGGTATACTGTTCGTGGGGGGCCTGATTGCAGTTCTGGCGATGGTCCTCCTCTCAACCAACAGGGAAGAAGAAGAGATTTCGACGCTGGCCGGTTACCAGAGCCAGTTGGAAGCGACCTATGGTAGCGTGCCCGACGCGCCGGTCGTTCCCGAAGCAGGTGTTCCACTTCCACCTCCATCACATGACCCTCCATCTGTAGTAACCCCTCAGGGCACACCTCCCGAGTCTGAACCACCATCGCTGCCCTCTACGGATGACGTCGCCAACTCTCCCTACGGTGGAGCAGCGCAAATCTTCGAGCAGCAAGTGGTTCCTTCAGGGGCTCCAGAACTGCCTCCGGGTGGACTTCCTGACGGATGGGACATGGAACAGTGGCAGCACTACGGACAGCAGTACTTGGAACAACACGGACTTGTCTGAACAATCTTATCACCGCCGTAGGCGGTGAAATTCGAATCGTTCTCTACGCAGGCGGCCTTAAGAGGGGGCTATGGGTCGCCGCCTTCGCTCCTTAGAGCGGGTAGATACGATGTACGGTGGACAACAACCAATCTTCATCCTAAAGGAGGGCACGAGCCGCACGCGCGGCAAGGGTGCTCAGAGCAACAACATCGCTGCGGCTAAAGCGGTCGCCGATGCAGTGCGCACGACGCTGGGACCAAAGGGCATGGACAAGATGCTCGTCGACAGTATGGGCGACGTGGTCATCACCAACGATGGCGCTACCATCCTCAAGGAGATGGACATCGAACACCCGGCAGCCAAGATGATCATCGAAGTCGCCAAGACTCAGGAGCAACATTGCTTCGACGGCACCACTACTGCGGTCGTCATCGCCGGCGAGTTGCTCAAGCGCAGCGAGGACCTCATCGAGCAGAACGTCCATCCCACGGTCATCTGTGAAGGGTTCAGGCTAGCCGCCGACAAGTCCGTCAAACTGCTGGATGAACACACCATCTCAGTCAATGATGAAGAGACTCTGGTTGAGGTTGCCAAGACCGCCCTGACCGGCAAGAGTGCAGGTGGGGTGAAGTCGTTCCTCGCAGATATCTGCGTCCGCGCAGTGGCCGCAGTGGGCGTAGAGAATGGCAAGTCCCGCACGGTTGACCTCGACGACATCAAGGTCGAGAAGAAGCAGGGTGGTTCGATTCGCGACAGCACTCTCGTCGACGGTATCATCCTAGACAAGGAGCGAGTGCACAGTGGGATGCCGCGTAGCGTGGACAACGCCCGTATTGCACTCATCAACTCGGCCATCGAGGTGAAGAAGACCGAGGTAGACGCCAAGATTCAGATTACCGACCCGAACATGCTGGCACAGTTCCTCGAGGAGGAGGAACAGTTCCTCAAGGGGCTGGTAGAGAAGATTCAGGCAGCAGGCGCCAATGTTATCATCTGCCAGAAGGGAATAGATGACCTCGCACAGCACTACATGTCCAAGGCGGGCATTTTCGCAGTCCGCCGAGCGAAGAAGAGTGACATGGAGGCTCTCTCCAAGGCGACTGGAGGGCGCATCGCCACTAACATCGATGACCTGTCTTCCGATGATCTTGGAAAAGCTGGTAACGTGGAGGAGCGCAAGATTGGCGAGTCCGATATGGTGTTCATCACCGGATGCCCTGAGGCGAAATCTGTCTCTGTGCTGTTGCGCGGAGGAACAGAGCACGTCGTCGACGAAGTGCGACGCGGATTCGACGACGGAGTCGGAGTTGTCGGCGTAGCCTGGGAGGACGGAGCCGTACTCACTGGAGGAGGAAGCGTTCTCGCCGCCATCTCGCGTGAACTACGAACATACGCCGAGAGCATCGGTGGCCGAGAGCAGATGGCAATCGAAGCGTTCGCAGGAGCTCTTGAAGTGATTCCGCGCACTCTGGCTGAGAACGCAGGACTCGACCCAGTCAACACCATCATCGAGGTGCGTAAGGCGCACTCAGACGGGAACTCCACCTATGGCGTCAACGTCTTCGAAGGTGGTGTCATGGACATGCGCAAAGCGAACGTCATCGAACCTCTTCGAGTCGTCGAGCAGGCGATTCAGAGCGCAACCGAGACCGCCACGATGATTCTCAGGATTGATGATGTCATCTCCAGCCGACAGGTGTCCATGTCCGATGACATGGCTGCCATGGACTTCTGAGTCTGCAGAACTCATCGTTCGAACGAACTGTTAGGACCGTAGGTCCCAACAGTTGCTGTCTCGTAACGCGCTAGGTTCAATAGGCCACTCAGGGTGGAATGCATTGTCCACATAGTCAGTTGGAGGCAAGCAGCATGGCAGCGGTTGTCAAGGTCTGGATTGATGAGGGGTGTATCACTTGCGATGCCTGTGAGGACACCTTCCCCGAAGTTTTCCATGTCACTGATGACAGTTGCTTCATCAGGGCTGAAGTCCGCGTCGATGGTGGATACGACGAGAACCGTGATTCTAAATCGGCGGTAATCCCTGACTTTGCGGCTCAGTTGGAGATCATCGAGGAGGCTGCTGACGAATGCCCTGTGGACGTAATCATCGTCGCCGTCGAAGGTGAGGGAGACGAGGTTGAACCGGCTGCCGAAGAGGCTCCGGCTGCGGAAGAGGCTGAGCCGACTCCTGTGGAGGCTGAGGCACCTGCAACGACTGAACCGGCTGCGGCTTCCTCTGAAGGACTGGATGAACTGATGCAGGGCGACCGCGACCTACTCCTCCTCGTCGGCTCGCAATCTGGAAACTCCGAGGCTGTAGCTGCTGACGCCGCCAAGGCAGCGTCGACCTACGGCCTTTCTGCGCGAATCAAGATGATGGACGAGATATCCATCGGCGATCTCTCTGGGGTCAAGCGGATGATTATCATCTGCAGTACTTGGGGCGAGGGTGACATGCCCGACACGGCTGAGGACCTCTGGAACGCGGCAAATTCCTCTGCTGCTCCTAAACTATCAGGCACCCACTTCGGTGTCTGCGCTCTGGGAGATACCGCCTACGAGTTCTTCTGCCAGTCCGGAAAGGACTGGGACGAATGGATGGAGGCCGCGGGAGCAAGCAGGCTACTCGACAGAATTGATTGCGACCTCGACTACGAAGAGACCTCACCACCATGGATGTCCGAAGCTCTGGCACACGTTGCCGCAGTCGACGAAGCCGGAAACTTCCATGCCGATGCCCTCGATGACCTGCGCGCTATGGCCGGTCCGGCCGAGGCGACGAAGGTAACAGCCGGTGCTGCGTTCGACATTCCTCAGATGACTCAGGCAGAACGGCAGGCGACGGTCAAGGTATTCCGCTACAATCCGCTGACCGGAGAATCTGGTCACGATGTCTGGCAGTGTGCCCTGCCTGCTCACATGAGCGTGCTTGAGACGCTGCGTTTGCTCAAGGCCACTCAAGATGGCAGCCTCACATTCCGCGACGGCGCGCCCGACGACCCGACCACTGGCTTGCTGGTGAACGGCAGGCTGATTCTGCCCGGCCGGATGTCCATCGCCCAGTTTGCCAATGGGGACGAGGGTGCGCTCAATCTGCGCATCGACCCTCTCCCTGCCTACGACGTCATCCGCGACCTCGCTGTCGACCATGATTCCTACCAGCGTCACCTTGCCGCCAGCCGTCCGTGGTTCCGCGGGGCAACACGAGATGGAGCACAACTGGACCAGGGTGTGATGGGAATGATGGATGCCCCAACCGCAGCCGAACTGCACGCCGCACAGGACATCGCCAGCAACCAATTGCTGCACAGTGCGTCCGACACAGTCCCGTACAACCGTTCCTACGTCGGCCCTGCCGTTCTCTCTCGACTATGGAACCGAGGTCAAGATCCGCGTATTTCCGATGCAGGACGCAGCGCCCTGCTCGCAGTCATCCGAGGTGCGGATGGAGTGAAGGCGGAGACGGACATATCTTCGATTAATCGTCAGGGGAGAATGGGCGCGGTAGCGTCGTCAAACCTGTATGCGGCCAAGCGAGATACCCTGCAAGAGCAGCATTTCACCGGCCGCCACGGAGCACATGTCTGGTTCTTCACCCAGACCGTGAAACTCAGTGGTACGCTCAACGAGACGGTCCTCGCTGGTGGCACTCTCAAGGCTGGCATGCTGCGTAACCTCTACCGTGGGATTCTGCCGCGGATGCTGCTCGGATTCACTCGCACAGGTGGTCCGATAATGCGTGACAAGCAATCCTTCCTCATCGGGGCTGGAATTCCTGCGAGCATCGGCAAGATGCCCAAACTGGTAAACGCCCCTGTTGAGAACCATCACGAGGTAGTGGCGCTCTACAACGCCATGGACGGGAGATTCTGAGGTGAGAAGATGGCCAAGTACAGGTATGCATACTTCCCCGGTTGCGTGACATCGGGCTCCGCCCGCGAGGTACAGGACGCCATGGATGGCATCTCCCGTATCCTCGACATCGAACTCGTTCCGCTCAACGGCGCCTCCTGCTGTGGTGCCGGAGTGATGAAGCAGGCGAACGCCAAACTGCAGATCTCCCTGAACGCTCGCACGTTTGCCATGGCGGAAGCAGAAGGATTGGACGTGCTGACTCCCTGTGCAACCTGTCAAGGGAACATGGTCGAGGATTTCGTTAGCCTGACCGATGATGAGCAGTTGCGCGATGAGGTCAATGAGCAACTGGAGAAAATCTGTGGAATGCGCTTCGAGGGGACGATGCGCATGCGTCACCTGTTGCATGTTCTGGTCGAGGACATCGGCCTCGACGTGCTCGCTGACAAGTTGCTCAATACCATCGATTTCCCGGTGGCAGGTTACTACGGAGCGCCGATGCAGCAGGAAGGTGCGTGTGGTGAAGATGATGCATATGATCCGCAATACTTCGAGCAGCTCATCGAGGTGCTCGGTGGCGCAGCGGTCGAATATGATGGAAGGACACAGAGTGTTGGGTTCCCGTCCCTGCTCTCAGAGGAGGAGAGCGCGATGAAGATGACCGCCGCTGTTCTCACCGAGGCGAAGAGCGAAGGGGCACGAATCATGGCCACCGCTTGCCCACTGTCGCACATCAATCTCGACGTCTATCAGGTGGAGGCGTCACGCGTCTCTGGCCAGGAAACCGATCTCCCAGTCATCCACCTGCCTGAACTGGTCGCTTGGGCGCTTGGTCACGATAAGTCGCGGCTCGCGCAGTTGCGTACACGAGTGCTCGTCATGGGCGATTGATTGTTGAGTGCATGGGTAGCGTTTGACTCGACCCACTGAAAGCCCATTGACTCAACGATTCTGAGTCAATGGGTGTATTACCGGAACCCTTTGCTTCAACGTATAACTATCAGAACCATGCTCAAATCCAATATTCCCCTAACCA
>CAXEUS010000113.1:0-4316 GCA_963999385.1 uncultured Candidatus Poseidoniales archaeon
CCATCGGCCAGTTGCAGTAGAAAGTTCGAGTTGGCCCAGCCACCTTCCAGTGGTGATATACCCACGAGGCCCGCCATCCCGGCAGCATCGAGCAGTTCAGCAGCATCCTCGGCGCTGACCTGCGTGTAGGCCATCCACTCACCTCATGCGACTTCTTCGAGCACTGAGCGGAATGCGGCAATCGACCTGCGATGGTCGACTATCCCACAGTGTTCTCTTGCCTTCTCACCCAGAGAATTCCTATCTGCGTGTGCTTGTTTGAGGGCGTTAACCCAATCATCTAACTCTGAATCAGCGGACACTAATATTCCACCCTCACCGACCGCTTCGGGCTGGGACCCGGTCGCAACCGACACAGTCGGGACGCCGAACAGCCCAGCCTCGTTGACCACACGCCCCCATGAGCCGGTGCTGGCGACGGTTAGCAGGTGCACGTCGCAGCGGCTGAACACCTCCTCTACAGGCGTGTGTCCGTGCCAGGTTGTGTTGGGGAACTTACCCAGTGCCTCAGCGTAGGAACCGCCTCCATGGACATCTATGCGCGCTTCTGGCCATACTGTTGCGAGGCGGGGAAGCAACATTTGATAGAACGCGGCTCCCTTCTCAGGAGTGACCCCCACTATTGCGATACGCGGCACATCCAGATCACCATCTTCAGAGCGTGCTGCCATTCCTTTCTCTCTCATTCCATTGACTTGGTCGCTGCTGCCGAACCTACCGGCGTAATCGACTGGGAGACGCACGTTGCGGACAGCCTTGACATCGAACTCCGCCGCAACCTGCTCACCTAGGCCCGCACCCGCGCAGCAGACCGCAGCCGCCCCTTCGAGACTCTCTCTGTAGATGCCCGGATGACGGAACTGCAGTTCGTCGCGTACGAATACAACATATGAGATATTGTGAGCTAAGAATCGCTGTGCAGCACCGGCGGACCAGTGTAACTGCGTCACACCTACCACTGGGGTATCTGCACCCCTCCGGCTGCTCATGATGGTGGAGATGTGCGCATCGATCGCCTTGGCGAATCCCGCATTCGTCTTCCTCAAGTGCCTGCGTTGCAACGACTTGCGTGGTTGCCCACTCTTCTCAGATAGCCTCCACGCCAAACCCGACCAGAGGTCCTCTACAGGCAGGTCAAGCGCCCAGCGGGCAATCTGAGAATCCTCGGTCAACTCCGTGGGTGCACCGCGTGCACCGCTCTGGAGAGCACTGACCGACCAACCCTGAGTGAGCAACGATTCTGCAATATCTTGACTCGACTCCAATGGCACATACTCCGGCGCGACCTCGGCTAAAGGTCCTGGAACACCCACTCCTTTGAGCAGCGTCGCCAGGCTCATCTCCGCTCCACCTGCAGGTGGGTCGAGGTCGCGCACCGCTGCGATGAGCAGCCCTGTCATGCACCTCGCTCAGAGCCCTGCGCTCATCACATCACCGCTTCAGTGAGCCTCCGAAACGCGTTCCGGCAGCATCATAGCAAGAAGTCGGCACGCCGCTGGCGCATGGCGTTCAGTATTGCGGTCGTTGGCACCGGCTACTGGGGTAGGAATCACCTGCGTACCCTCGCCGCGCTGCAGACCGAGGGGTTGCTCGACCGGCTCGTGGTATGCGATGTTGACGAAGATCGCGCAAGAGAGATGGCCGATGAGTTCGGCTGCGACTGGCACACCGACGCTCTCGCTCTCAAGAAGCGCTTCCGTATCGATGCCGCCACCATCGCCACTCCTACCCCGCAGCACGCACCTCTTGCCATTGCACTCATGCAGCAGGGTGTTGACGTGCTCGTAGAGAAACCGCTGGCCATGAATGAGGCCGAGGCCGAAGAGGTAGTTTCCACCGCTGCCGCCAATAACCGTCTACTGATGGTCGGTCACCTGTTCCGTCACCATGCATCGATTCGTGAGGCGTGCGAGATGATTGCACGCGGGGAGCTCGGACCTATCCTGCACATCGAATCCGACCGTCTCTCAGTTCGCGCACCCCGACCTGACATAGGGGTCATCGCCGCGCTTGGCATCCATGACATGGACATCTGTTGCGATCTACTCGGAGACGTTTCACCTACATCGGTGACCGCAATCGCCCTTCCATCGGACGAAGAGGGCATCGAGGACCATGCAGTTGTTCATCTAAGATTTCCCAAGGGCTCTGGAGGCAACCCGAGGGGAGTGCCATGCGTAATCTCAGTCTCGTGGAGGAGTCGTATCGAGGGCAAGGTCCGCGACCTGCGTATCATCGGCCGCGATGCGAGCCTGCACATCGATTACCTCGACCACGGAGGACTGTGGATTCACCGTCACCCGGGCAACGCGCATGGCCAGCAATGGGGTGGCTTCGACGCCGCTCCGCGCGACCGCGTTGAACTCGCGCTCGGTGAGCCGAGTCTAACTGCTGAGTTGCGCAGATTCATCCACGCGTCCAAGGGATTCACCGATGAGCCACTACTCACTCCAGGTGCAGTTGGGGTGGCTGGAGTACGACTCGTGGAAGCCGCATTGGCATCGGCTGCTTCAGGGTCTTCTGTCAATCTGGACCAGCAGGCCGATTGAGCAGCATTCAAGAATCCGCCGCGAATCGCCCGCAGTGATGACGCTGAATGTGGCGTGCGAACTGCTCGGCCCACTCTACGAACTCTATGTCGCTGCATTGGGTGACACAGCCGCTTGGGCCCTAGGTCATCTGACGTTGCTTGCAATCGTCGTAATGGTCGCATGGCTGCTCAAGAATCGCAATGAAGTCATCACCGGGCTTGACTTGAGACCTCGCACTATTGGAGGAATAATCGCGATTGTCGTATTGTTCGTCGGTACCACGCTGATTTTCACCCATTCACTTGGATTTCCACTCGTTGGCTCGTTATTCACCAGCTTCTCAAGTGTTGCATTCATCTTCTGGTGCTACCGTTGGTTGGAGCCCGCACGCGTCTGATTACCGATTTTCAGGTGTATCGAAGGTTCTTCAAGAGGGCCGGGGTCGGCGCATCGCTGGAGTGAGGTGAATGGAGACATCGGCGGACGCCCCTGTAGTCATCGTTCGTGAGGAGACACGCGTGACATCAGGACCCGAGGTCCAACAGAAGATCATCCATGCTTGCAGAGCACTGGCCTCAATTCTCAGAGGAACACTAGGGCCGCGCGGACTCGACAAGGGGCTGTACAAGTCTAGCGGAGAATTCGCCGTTTCCTCGGACGGCGCACGTATCATCAACGACCTGTTGATCAAGAACCCTGGAGCGAAACTGCTCGCATCTCTTGGCAAGTCTCAGGAGAGTGTCATCGGAGATGGAGTCACTTCGACCGTGCTGTTGGCCGGCGCACTGCTCGACGAAGCGGACAGACTGCTGCGGACCGGGCTGCACCCTCTTGTCATCGTGGATGGCTATCAGGCGGCTCTCACTCACGCCCTTGAGCGGTTGGATGAACTCACTGTTCCCGTAACCAAGGATAATCGAGACACCCTCTCTAAGATTGCTTCCACCTCATTGTACGGTCGCGCTGCTTCCAGTGAGTTGGACATGTTCAGCAAAATGATTGTCGATGCGTTGGAGATGGTAACCCACCAACAAGGAGATTCAATCCGCTGCGAGGCAGAAGATGTCCTGTTCGATAAATCAGAAGAGGGCGCCTTGTCGGACTCACGCCTAATCCGTGGAGTTGTGTGGAAGAAGCGCATCCCACTGGCGCGCATGGCCGGCGCGCGCACCGGTGCTCGTATCGCCGTACTCCACTCGGACCTGAAGCCCGCTGAGACTAGACGGGATGCTGAGATTGAAATCACCGATGTATCCGCTTACGAGGAATTCATCACCGTTCAAGAGCAAGCTCGCGAACAATTGGCTGATGGCCTGCTCGCTTCCGGAGCCAACCTGTTCTGTTGCTCCGGGGAGGTCGACCGCACCGTTCTGCACCGACTCGCCGCTGCTGACGTACTGGTTATCTCGGATCTCGACGAACAGCAGTTGCGACAAGTTGCCCAGGCCAGTGGCGCGAACGTTGTTGAACACCTCTCGGACCTTTCTGCAGACGATTTGGGCGCTGCAGACAGCGTGGTTGCAGAGTCACGTCAAGCCACAGACGAGGTGCAGGACCGCATCATCATCGACGGCTGCACAGGTCCACTCGTAACCTGTTTGATTGCCGGTACCACTTCCGCAGAAGAAGTCATTCGCGGTCTGTACGACTCATTGCGTACCACCAGCCTTGCCATCAGAGAAGGAACGACTCTCACAGGAGGGGGCAGCGCTCACATGGCAGCATCATTGTCGGTCATCGAGGCCGCCGAAGCAGTGGGTGACAGAACCCGTTTGGCAATCGAAG
>CAXEUS010000114.1:0-5273 GCA_963999385.1 uncultured Candidatus Poseidoniales archaeon
CACCCATGCACTCCATCCAAGTTTTCCGTCGTCTGAGTCTGGGAGAAGGAGCCACCAGATGACTACTCCAGCGAGTCCTAACACGCCACCGGCAAGTGGGGATAATTCGCTAAATGGGAATGAGCGGCCGAGTTGACTCATTACGAGCAGTGTGCCCGCACCAAGGAGCGCCACCACACCTAGAGAAATCAGGATGATTCCCGTGAGTCCTGCAGTTGCAGTATCGCCGAGTTCCCCACACTGTTCCTCTGTTTGATCACTTGTGAGGTTCGCTTCCCCCGCCTCTGATGTGCAATTATCGTATGCACTACCCAAATCATCAGTATGTGTCGTGCAATCCCCGTTGATACATACAGTAGCTGAGAAATCATCCAATCCAAATTCACTTTCAACGGACGTTGTGACTTCCCCGACAAATGTGTCTGTCGTCGTGGTTTCTTCTTGAACAACCCAAGCATCTGTCATGATACCTACGGATGCAAGGATGATGGCGACGACTACGAGGCCGAGATTCACCCATCCGAGAGTAGAGGGGGGTTGCTGCACCACTGTCATGTTATGCACGTCACTGGTGTGGATGGTTGTGTCACCAGACACGACCGAGTCAGACAATTGCACCGCTACTTCCTGTGAGGGGGGGTCAACTGGCGCCGCCGAGGGCGGGGGGAATGGAGGCTGCACACCTGCCCGGAGGGCAGGTTGTGCTTATCACACGCGCTGCGTTGATTTCTTGCTTCATTCGAGTTCGTTGACGCCGAAGACCTCTACCCCTGCAGTGCCGCCACCACTCTTCGTGGCAACGACAACCGGGATACCGGCGGTGTTGGCAATCTCGACCACACGGGCGCTCGCTGAACTGTTGATTACGAGCGCTTGGATTCCTTCGGATGCTTCGGCGGCCTCAGCCAGTTTGGCCGCTCCCACCGCTTCGGTCACGTCGCCACCTTCGAGCACGAACACTCCTTGGTTGCGCTTCGAGGGCATGTGCCCGGCGTAGTCCTTGATCTCGTCGGGAATCTCTCGAGGAGCGGCTTTTCCTTTGCCCCTAGAATTGTCCCTGTCTGCCTCTGCTTGCAGTCGGCGAATCACCTTGGCCGCTGCCTCTGCTTGACCGAGGTGCTTGCCCACCAGCTTCTTCTCGAGATGTTCGACCTCACGCCCGGCAGGCGCAAAGGCGACGCGGGTGAGATTGTTCTCAAGCACTCCGGCAAGTTCGAGGGCAATCATCTTGCCTCCACGATCTCCGTCGAGGAAGGCGGTCACTTGTGACTTACCCGAGGCGAGTTCGACCAGTGCGTCTGGCACACCTGAACCCATCACGGCGATGGCGTTCTTGATGCCACACTTAGCGAGGTTGAGCACATCATTGCGCCCTTCCACGATAATCAGTGCGTCCGAGTCTTCCACGTTGGGTCCACAGGTCATCCCTGAATCCCCAAAGACGGTAACTTCGGAGGTCGTCAGCACGCTGCGCACCTCATCGATGAGATTTCCACTCTCTGCATCACGCAGGTTTACGATGTCCAGCAGCAAATCCTTTGCTCGCTCGACCATCTCCAGCCGCTTATCTGAACGGATGTTGATGATTTCGTTCACCTTGAGATCTGCCTTCGATGGCCCGATGCGCTCAATGGTCTCGAGAGCTGCACCAATAATGGCACTCTCCACATTCTCCAGGGTTGATGGGATCTCGATGATTCCACTTACCTTTCCTTTCTTACTTTCCAGCGTCACGTCAATGTGACCAATGCGCCCACTGCGCTGCAGTTTGCGTAGGTCCAACGCTTCGGGCATCAGCCCTTCGGTCTGCCCGAAGATGGCTCCTATGATGTCCTTGCGTTGACCCTGGCCGTCGAGTTTGACGTTGACGCGAATCATATACTTCGCATTTCCAATATCTGTCATTTCTGTCTCTCCTTCGGTCTCCTCGCCACCCCCCTCGGGGTCGGCATGCACTGGGTGAGCGCACGTGGCGCCCGGTGAGTGTGACAGGGATTCCTGTAATTTGGCCGACCCTGATACCCTAGATGAACCCATCGACCGGATGAAACAGAGAAAAAGAGCGGCCGCGCTGGCTGAAGTGTGTCCGACGACGATGATGCGGTGATGTCTCGCCCTGTGTTCCACGCAGTCATCACTGTAATGCTCTCAGATGGAGAGTTGACGATGGAAGAACGGAGGCTGGCAATCAAACTCGGAAGCCTGCTATTCAAGGGTGATGAACTGGATTCTGAGCCGAAGTTGATCTACGACGCGGTAGTCGCCGATGAGCCAGCAGAGGGTGGGCGTGTTATCAGCAAGGATGAACGGTTGGAAATATGCCGTAAGATGATTGAGACCGCCTATGTCAATTCGTCACTCAGCCAGGATGAATTGGCAGCGATAGCCGTGCTACGCTCCGCGATGATGATTACCGAAGGTGAAATTCTGCAAGTGAAAGCGGAAATCTATCGTTCTCTAGAAGAAGAGATGGGGCCGAAGTTGCTTGGGAAGGTTAGAGATGATATACGCAATATGTTCCAGAAAGTGGACAATATCATCGATTCCATTCTACCAAAAGGTAACTGAGGGGCGCCCATGGACTCCAGCGACCCTCTCGATGACTTCCTTGCAGTGAAGCCAAAGAGAACCTGGAGGAAGGCTAAGAGAGTAGTGAAGGTGCTACGTGAGGCATACACGTACGGCGTTCCAGTATTGCAGATGAAGGGGCACGTCGACTTGATGGTGAAGCAATCCAGCTACACGTTCGTGTATGGTACACCTGATGAGACGCTTCGGCGTATCGTAGCATTCGTATTGACAAATTGTGAACCCGATACATTGGCCGATATGCTTCCATTGCTCTGGGCGCGTGGAGGTAGAGAGGACATAGTCACAGCAGGGATACTGCTTGCCAACATCGACCAAGACTCTCTTGATTCTGACGTCTGGAGGATGCTGGCTGGGCTTGTGCGAACGAAGGAGGCAGTAGAGGGGTTGCTGTTCGTCATCGAGGAACTGTATCGTGCTGAGAAAGGCTCTCCTGATGGGGATCTGCTGCTTGATTGGTTCGACGGGTCGCCGATTCATTCCTGTTTGGCCCTGTTGTGCGTCCACGCTGGCTGGGTGCGAAGTGGGCGTGGGGCCTTAGCTGGTCGTTTGAGAGAGGCTGTCGACAAGGTCGATGTCGGCGAATCAGATGGATTGCTGAAAAGGGTGCGCGACCAATTGTTGGAAGCGCAATGATTCTGAGTGCGGTGGCCTACCGCGAAGGGATGCGCTTCCTCGAGGCAGCCGACCCGATTGCCCTAGCGGCCCTGGAGCATGTGCTCGAACGAGATGCCCGAGACGTGCGAAAACTGCTCGAATGGTTACCCGCGGCGCAGACACGGAGAGACCGGCAGGCGATAATCGCCCGCGCTCGCGACCTGCTCGCCGAAATCGAGTTCGCCATCGAGCGTATCGCTGAGGTAGAATGAGGTGTGAACTTGCCTGTGGGCCTCATCCTAGCTGGTGGAGAGGGGTCACGGTTGGGGAGGCCCAAAGGAGATGTGCGAGTCACTCAGGAGCCGATGATTAATCTCGTCATCGATGCCCTGCGTAGCGGTGGATGTGAACAAATCGTCGTGGCCACTCGAGATGGTGAACCACCACATAGAGACTCATTTCCACTCAAGGTCGATGACATCGTCGCGGACGCAAACGGATGGACTGGCCCACAAGCCGGCATAGTCTCGGGGCTGAATCTCGCCGCGGATTTAGGGTATGAATGGGTTCAACTCGCCCCGTGTGATGTTCCTTTCTTGGACTCGATGCTGCTAGAGATGCTCGGCTCATTGTGCAGTGATGATGTAGATGTCATAATTCCAGTCAGCGCCAGCGGAGATGAGAACCTACTCGCGCTTGTGCGTACCGATGCTCTGCTCGCGGAACTAAAACAGGCCAGAGTGGATGGGGAGCGAAGTGTGCAGGCACTCTACCGAAACCTGCGCTGTATGAGGCTTGAAGATAGAGGGTTCAACGAAGCCTGCTTCCATAACGTGAACACACAACAGGACCTGGAGTTGGCCGAGAAACTGACTACCGAGCGTGAACCTTGACATCATCGCCAACGAAAGTGACCCGGCCCTGAGCGAGGGAGTCGATGACCTTTGGATAGAGGTGATGTTCAATCTCGGACCTGACTCTGGCTCCTAGAGTATCCTCATCTTCATCTGGTCCAACTGGAGTCTCCTCGGTAGCTATTAGGGGGCCATCGTCGACCCCAGGGGTGACGAAGTGAACTGAAGCCCCGGCGGTGGGATGTTCGGCTGCGAGCAGATCGCGAACCCCGTGTGCTCCGGGAAACAGTGCACCGTCTGAACCCCAAGGACTCGGGTGAATGTTGACGATGCGCCCTAGCCGTGGTGCCAAGAAACGTTCAGTGAGGATGCGCATGTAACCACTGCATACCACCAGTTCGACTTGATGAGCATCGAGTACTGCACCCACGGAATCCTCGTGTTCGTGGCGCCAAGCCACAGCGTCTGCGAAATCGGCTCTAGAGGGGAGAGGTACGACCTCTGCTGGAACGCCGAAATTGGCTGCTCGGTCTAGACCTTTGACGTCGGGTTTGTCTGAAATGACAACCACTGTCTCGTGAGAGCAACCTCCTGATTCCCGTGCTGACTGTTGATACCGAAGCAGTGCTTCAAGACCAGATCCTGAGCCTGAGATGAGCACACCCAGCCGAAGTGGATGGTCTGAGTCGGCAGTACGCGGTAACAGGTAGTTCTCAGGCACCAGTTCACCTCACTGGTGAGGGGGAGTAGTCCCTCCAGCATGAGCGTTGGCACCACTGATTCACGAAGGATGGATAGGAGCGCGTTTATCATCAGCAGGCCGAGCGTTGGTCCAGTGTCATTCGATGAAGCAAGATAAGTTGGAATCCGTTGACGCCATAGTAGAGCGTTATTGCGTGAGTAGCAGCCCAACGAAAAGTCGGCTCTATGTCGGCTTCGGATGTCTGTTCACGGTGTTCTCACTAATCGGAGTGATAATCCCGGGTTGGCCAACTGTTTCCTGGGCAGTTCCTGCGGCATTCCTGTTCTCACTCTCTTCTGAGAAACTGTTCCGTTGGACCCTGACCAACCGCTTCTTCGGGTCTGCGATGTACGATTATTATGCGACCGGAAAGACACTACCGAAGCATGTCAAGCGATTCACGATGCTGATGATCTCGGTGATGATTTCCATATCCTCATACTTCGTATGGGAGGTTTCTGTGCGCGGCGATGGAGTTCTGACAGACCCTA
>CAXEUS010000115.1:0-4253 GCA_963999385.1 uncultured Candidatus Poseidoniales archaeon
CGTCAGCGACTCCACTGCCATCAGCAGTCACCGATACATCCAACGCACGTAGGCGTGTGAATACCGATTGATCGCTGGTGGTCACCTTGGTCTCGGTGATATCACCCTCAAGGTAATCTATTCTGGCGGCACCACTCAGAGTTGCGTCAAGAGCGTTGCCAGTCATTGTCGTATCAGTCAACGTCATGAGACCTGACCCGCCGTGGGTTACACCCACGCCGTTGCCACTCAGAGTCAATCCATCAAAGGCCCAATCTGAATCACTCGAGGAGAGAACCTTCAGACCACAGTAAGCTGCGTTCGTGATGGAACCGCTCAATGGGAGATTCATCGCTACCGAGAGGACGATACCGTCTTGGGTTTGACTGTCGAGGTCGACGTTGGTCATTTCCAACTTGCCGGCTGCGGCGCTGCCCATTCGGACACCGTATCGGCCACCATCAACAGAAATACTGTCCATGGTTGCACCAGTGCTGCCGGAGATGAGGACACCCTCGTTCACCGGGTCGGTGATCGTGATGTCGCTGAAAGCTCCTGACGCACGGGCTCCGCCGATGTCAATACCAGTGTCTGCACCGGTAATCGCACCATTGCTGATGTCAGCAGTACCGAAATCTCGGCTGTAATCCTTGGCGAGCAGTGACGAGACGGTGTCACCTGCGCGGACGGAGACTTCCAATCGGTCAGGGTAGTAGTCAGCCCCGTAGTGGACCATGTCCACGTACATGACAACCTGCTGGATGTTCGCATCGCTGGTGTCAACGATTGGGTACGCGAGGCGGTAACCCGCTGGAATTGGGGTTCCTGTGCCGTACGCGTAGTTCTGACAAACGTTGTAGTTGCCCCACAATCCGTTGAAGCCCTCAGGAGGAGCCCACTGTCCGGCATAGGAGAACGTTGGCCAATAACTTGCCCAGTAATGGTATGGGTAGTAATTGGTGTTCGCCGTAATTCCAGGAGCGGACTCAATCCGGAACCCGAATTCGTGGGGTGGATTGTTGTAGTTACCATTCATGGTCATACCGCCGACTCCATTGCCGTTGTTGTTGTTGTTCTGTTGGTTGTTCACAACGTAGTTGATGAAGTAGTAGTAGTACGCATACTGGTAGGAACCACCTGGGTTGTATTGGTAACCATACAGGTTGCAATCCCAAACAGCTGCACCACCGCGTCCACCATCGTAGGAACCGACATGGCCGCTACCTGCTGCTGGATCGGCTGCGCTGTATGGATAGTAACCAGGCACAGTTGGGTCCGTGATGTTGACTAGACCGTTACCGTCACCGGAATCGACGGCGATTCGCCAGCGATCCGTGGTCATGAAGTACTTGGCATAGTACGAACCGTAAACGGGGTCCGAGTTGCCTCCACCATACACAATGTTGGTACCAATCTGAACGAAGTTGTTGGCCTTCGCAAACGAAGTGATGTCAACTGCGTTCGTGCTCCAACCTGCGCTCTGACCGCTCAGGATGGTCGAGCGGTACAGGGTAGGCAGACTCATGCCACCATCGACAGTCAAACCGACCGTGTTGTCAGTCAGAGTGAATCCATCAATGGTTGGTGCTGCGTCAACCACCTCAATGCCCACTGCCGCATTCTTGACAATGATGTTTGAGAGGCTGCTTGCTGCAGTGGCCTCAAGATGGACGCCCACGCCCGAGTTGACGTTCTGCACTTGCGCGTTGTTGGTGATAAACGTACCACCATCAACGTGGATGGTCGCTGTGGATGCGGCAGCGTTCGGACTGCCGTAGGCAATCGAGTTGTTGCGCATCTCCAATGTACCACCCTCGCCGACCAGAAGGCCGCCGTCCATGTCACGAATGGAACCTGCATCAATGGTCAATTGACCACCGTTGGCGAGATCCATCGACCATGGGTAAGCACTGGACTGAGCCTTGATGTGACCGAAGTCGCCATCCTCCTCAGAGATGAGTAACTCAGCGCCGTTTCGCAAGGTGATTGTTGGGTTGTTGCCCGCTGAGACATTCATCCGCAGCGAAGTTCCCGAAAGGTGCACATCGCAACCGTCCAAAACCATGTCCGCGGACAAGGTGATGATTTGACGGGAGTAGGTGTGGTACCCATTGAGCAATGACCCCGAGTTGTTGTTCGCGAAGAACGTACAATCTGCGACTTGGTTGAAGTCCATCGGGAATGCCTCAAGGGACATGTAAACTGTGCCTCCAACCTCTAGAGGGAAGTTCGACAATCCAGGGTATTGGACAGGATGATTGTCTGCCGTGTACCATGCATCAGAAGGCGTGGTCGTGTTTTGACCCGCTGAACCCGCAACGCGGAGAGTGTGGTCAGTGTACGAACCCGTAGAGGTCGTAACACCGCCAACCATCTCGTAGAGATCGGTGATCAGCCAGACGCTCGCTGCTCCAGAAGCATCAGTCTTTGCGCTTCCCACTTCGAACAGTTCTGTGCCACTACTGTCGTGAACCGATGAAGTAACGGTGTGCAACTGCTTGAAGACGTTGCCACTGCTACCCGATCGATAGATCATCGCTGTTCCTGTACCACCGAAGTAAATCTTGGCGGAACTGGAAGCAGCGTCAACCCAACAGACCGATGTGTCGGCCTCGTTGTTGGAATCGAGACAATCGTTGCCATCGAAGTTCACATCAATCAGGCGGACGTCACCGTTGGTGCCCGCGCTTGCAACGTAACTGCCCCAGCCGGTCATACCAGTCATGGTAATCTCGGCTAGTGTCAGCACGCTGTTGCGCGCGTACGCGTAGTTGTTGTTGGACGAACTTCCAGACATTGTACCGTCTGAAAGCGAGACAACGTTGCTACTGGATGCAGATGCACAGTTTGCACTGATCCATGCGCCACCGGAACCACCGAGGGTCACGTCACTGAAGTCGACGCTCCAGCCACAACCGTTGATTGTGATGCCTTCAGCGGTAACTGAATCGGCCGTTACGCGCGAGGTGCTTGGTGCTGAGCCCGATAGTTGCAGGGTGCCACCAAGATCGACGTTGTCCATGTTGGCAGGCTGTGTGCGTGCCATCGTTAGGCCACCATCTGCACTGAGACCGTTCATGGTCCATCCAGTGGCACCAATCGCGGGGCTGCTTGCGCCCGCTGGTGTCACAGTGTAACCATTCGTGTCACCCTCACTCTCGATATCCTCCATGTGGAGGCTGTCGGTTGCGTGGGTTGTCAGTGCGGCGAGGTAGTTGCTGATTTCCACATTGTAGAAGTAAGCATCAGTGCCACTGGTTGCAGTACTGGTCTGAGCGACGCCTGTACCGGTCTGCTGTGCTGAGAAGCCACTGCTATCCAAGGTCACGTTCGATAGACCTAGGCTGTCTGCGGTACCGATGATACCGTTAACGGCTGCATCGGTAAAGTCGACGTTCTCGATCCAAACGGTCGAGCCGTCGCCTGTGCTGACTGCACCTTGGCCCGCGTACGCGTGCGTGTTACAATCTGTGGCGGAACCGCCGACCCATGTCAAGGATGAGTCATCTGGCAGGTCAACGCAGGAATCTGCGCTGTTGCTGATGTGCACACCTGACAGGTCGAAGCCGGTGCCTTGACCACTGCCGTGTTTGACGGCTGTACCAACGTTGGTGAAGGTCGAATCACTAATCGTGAAGTTACCCACATTGCCGTTGTAGTGTGGTGAAGCGCCGTTGCGGCTGCCTGCACTGATTGCAGTCGTCAGGTTGACGAAATCCACATGCTCAAAGACGTGGCGGTCATCGTTGTTTGCACTACCGCAACCACCGTTGGTGAACGCCAGACCTTGTGCGTAGTTGGTTCCCATGTTGGAAATCGTGATTGGGTGGGTCGCGTTGCCCGTTGCAGTGAGCTTGTTACACGAACCTGTCATCACGATACCCTTGCCCTCGGCAATCTGAACTTCCACGCCAGGCATGATCGTGAGATCTGCACTGACCTGTAGCCAGTCACCGCTGGATGGGTTCACACGAATTGGGCTCTGTTCGATATCCCAAATCGTTGGTTGAGTGATGTCCGAGGTTACGTCCAATCCTGCGCCGTCGAATGGAATAAGCTTCGAACGGATGCTACACTCTTCAGCAGAGTTGTAGTAGCAGTAGTACGAGGCATAGTATCCCCAGAATGGTGCTAGGTCGACGTTACGAATATACGCGGCAGAACTTGGCAGGGAGGGCATGATTGTGCCCCAGTTGCCCATCATCTGCGCAGCGTTGTTTGAACTCGATGTACTGAACTGCATTGAACCGTGGCGGAGGGCGTGGATCTTGTGA
>CAXEUS010000116.1:0-2675 GCA_963999385.1 uncultured Candidatus Poseidoniales archaeon
CAAATCGGGTTCAACGCCCTCATCGAGAAGGGCAGCAAGAAGTACTTCGAGAAGATGTCCGGATGGATCGACATTGCACTCGAGGAGGGCATCCGCTTCTTCGTCACCTCCTTGGGTAAGCCCGATTGGGTGTGCGAAAAGGTCCACGCCTACGGCGGCGTGGTCTACCATGATGTCACTAATCGCAAGTGGGCTGAGAAGGGGAAGGAGTGCGGGGTAGATGGCCTGATTTGCGTCAACGACCGTGCTGGAGGGCACCTCGGACCGAGTTCCATGGAGGAGATGTACGAGGAACTGTCCGACATGGGGCTGCCGTTAATCTGCGCTGGAGGCATCGGCAGCGAGGTGGAACTGAACAAGGCTTTGGAAATCGGCTACGACGGTGTTCAGATGGGGACGAGATTCATCGCCACCACCGAATGCAACACCCCCGGCGACTACAAAGACGCCATAGTGGATTCCGGAGAAGATGACATCACCTGGACCAATCGCCTAACTGGTGTTCCAATCTCGGTGATCAAGTCTCCAGGATTCAAGCAGGAGAACTCCTGGCTGATACGAAAACTCCTGAACAGCCGGTTCAAGCACACCGCCAGAATGATGCTGAACGCTAACTCGTTCATCCGCCTGAGGACTCTCTCGAAGAGCAAGCGCAAGAACAAGGCGAAGGGGAGAAAATTCTACTCCGCGGGCAAGAGCGTTGAGACGGTCGACAGTATCGAGTCGGCCACGGTAATCATGCAGCGCTTGGGCGAGTCTGTGAATTCCAACCCGAAACTCTCCAGCAAATCAAAAGATGCTGCTGTATAGTTACTGAGCGGAACTGGCTGAGCCGACTCACGACTGTTGCCACTCGTTGCCATCCCAGCGCAGCAGCGTCCCATCCGCCTGACGATACCAGCTGACTCCGTGTTCATCCGTCCACTGCTCCTCCTGCATCGCTGGCTGCTCATCGAGCAGGGTGGTGGCATCGGCGAGTTCCTGTGGTGCAGACTCTTCGGGCATGGACAATTGAGCTGCTGCGGCGGCGGCTATCTCCGTGTGCAGCGGTTCTACCGGTGCCTGCGCGAGCGCACCCGCGTAGAGCGATTCCGGCTCATCATCGTCATCCTTCTTGCGGCGGAATGCGAGAACCAGCACAATCGCCGCGGCGATGAACAACAATGACCCGACCGCCGCGATAATCATCGCCGTCTGGGAGATGCCCTTGGATTCCTGAACAGCATGCGAAGCGAGCGTCTTGTCAGGGTCGTTCGGGAAGAAGTCCTCGTTGTCACCCACGCCATCTCCATCGCTGTCCAGATGTTCTGCTGGATCGAGCGGGAACGCATCCTCATCGTCCATCCAGCCATCGGAATCAGAATCGACCTGCGATAGTGAGCATCCCGCTGAATTCGCCTCTTCGGCCACCGGTGTTTCATCGCAGTTGTCGAGATCATCTGTGACTCCATCGTCATCGGTGTCCTTCTGGCTGTCTGTGCATCCATCAGAATCCACCTGTATCCCCACTGGAGAACCCGGACAGATATCGACATCATCCCTGACGTAATCTGAATCGGTGTCCTTCTGGCTGTCAGCACAACCGACACCATCGACCATCTGACCAGTCGGAGTCATTGGACATTCATCGGTGGCATCGTTGACTGTGTCACCGTCAGAATCGCGCTGCACATCAGCGCATCCAGTGCTGTTTATCAGCGCACCAACCGGCGTTCCGGGACAGTCATCGTCGGGGTCCAGTATGGTGTCTGCATCTGTGTCATCGATGCAACCGTCTGCATCGTTGTCCCAGCCGGTGGAATTGACCGTGGGGCACAAATCCACATTGTCCTTCACGAGATCTCCGTCGGTGTCGTCGATGCATCCATCAGCGTTGGAATCGAATCCCGTGGAGTCCTCCAAGCGACAGGTGTCCACGTCATCCTTCACACCATCTCCATCTGTGTCATCGATGCATCCGTCACCGTTCACATCGAATCCTGAGGCGTCCTCGTTAGCGCACTGGTCAACATCATCCAGCACCCCATCCTGGTCACTATCATCGATACAGCCGTCGTTGTTGTTGTCATATCCGCTAGCATCCTCGTTCGGGCATACGTCGACATCATCCATCACACCGTCATCGTCGCTGTCACGCTCGGATTCTGCACATCCGTTCTCATCTACCGCGAGACCAGAGGGCGTGTCCGGGCAATCGTCCGAGTTGTTGCCGAGCGGATTGTCACCGTAGCCATCACCATCACGGTCGTACCACTGGCTGGAGTCTGTGGGGAATACATCCGAGTTGTTCCCGAATGGGTTGTCACCGTATCCGTCACCATCCTGGTCGGACCATTGCGAACCGTCTCCGGGGAAGGCATCCGGGTTGTTGCCTAGCGGATTGTCTCCGTAGCCATCTCCATCGGAGTCCTCCCACTGAGTGCTGTCGTTCGGGAAGGCGTCCGGGTTGTTGCCAAGTGGATTGTCTCCGTAGCCATCACCGTCAGAGTCCTCCCATTGAGTCCCGTCGTCGGGGAAGGCGTCCGAGTTGTTGCCAAGTGGATTGTCTCCGTAGCCATCACCGTCAGAGTCCTCCCACTGACTGGAGTCGTTGGGGAAGGCGTCCGGGTTGTTCCCAAGCGGATTGTCTCCGTAGCCATCACCGTCAGAGTCCTCCCATTGAGTCCCGTCGGTGG
>CAXEUS010000117.1:0-5043 GCA_963999385.1 uncultured Candidatus Poseidoniales archaeon
ATCAAATCTCCTTCCCATTTACCATCTAAGAGCCCCCCCACATCCGTACAGATTAGTCTACAACTAGAATTATTCGAATCAGAGGAGATAATTCGTGTTTTCACGAATATATGTGCGCCGCGCTCTGCTAGACCGAGTGATATGCTCTTCTCAAGCCATTCTCGGCGCAATCCAATGGTGTTGGTATCAATCGGATTAGTGAATGCCTGATTCGTCATACCCCAGGAAGTAAGTTGAGAGATCCAAGTATCAGCGTCGTTGAGCAAACCGGGCTTATGCGCCGGAGACCCGATCTCAGCTCGAGCATCGATAATCGTGATTGATGTGGGTGGAATACCAGAATCAATCAATATGTGCGCGCAAGATAGACCTGTGGTTCCTGCGCCGGCGATAGCAATACGCATCGAGGTACACCTCATTGAGAATCTGATGTCTCTTCAATATCAGATTTTATTGGAGATATCGATAGTGCATGGACGGGACAGGCAGGAATACAAAGTTCACAATGTGTGCACGCTGGTTCATCGACAATAGCCAAGAGTTCATCCAACCTAAGAGCGTCGACTGGACAGAGAGCTATGCAAGCAGCACACCCGTAGCAGCGATCGTCATCGACGACAAACAAGTCACCCTCGCGTCTGGCCACAGTGAGATGGGGGAGGGAGAGTCGCTTCAATCTTCACCCACCCCCTGTTTTCCACTGGAATAGAATACAAATGAAAGCAGGAGTAAGAGAAAGAGAAAGAAACAAGGCGTTAGCAGCAGTTGTTCAAGTGAAAGCGCGTTTAGAGTATAGTGATTATCCGAATTTTATTGACATCCTGGAATTTCAGTTTATCCGATCTATACTTCCACTGGAAACGTAGGGGTGCCCATCAACATCTCAAAACGTTCATTCGGAATGAGCGCCGGCTTCTTTTCGGTACAATGGTTCTCTACACTCCTGGTCAGATGACAAGTTATCCTTCTTCTCCAGTGGAGAATGATAGACTGCGCTTCCATTTTCTTGGTGGAGGTGATGAAGTAGGTAACGTTGGATGTGTTCTCGAAGACTCCACAGGCACGCGTCTTCAAATCGACTATGGATTCCTTGCTTCTAATCCCCCCCGCTTTCCCGACGAAGCCCCTGCAATCGCAGATGCTCTATTCACTCATGCTCATCTGGACCACTTTGGGATGGCCCCTTGGTTAGTTGCAGCTCATCGAACCAATCTTCACGTATCTCCAGTGGTAGCGGAACTCGCGGAACTTCTCTGGAGAGACTCATACAAGGTAAGCAGTATCGAGGGAGATCCTCTACCTTGGGATAAACGAGATCTCGAAGAGGCTCTCGGTTATCTTAGCACATTTCAGTTGGGTGAATGGAATGAAATTGGCAACTGGCGTTGGCGGGCGCATAGGGCCGGCCATATTGTTGGGGCTGTGATGTTTGAAATCGAGACACCGGGTCGTCGTATCCTATGGAGTGGGGATCTAGATACTAGAAATTCCCCCACCACTAAAGGAGCTCAGCCAGTTGAAGCCGACATACTGTTCCTAGAAGCGACATACGGTGATTCAGAACACCCAGAACGGGAGTCTGAAGAGCAGCGCTTCATAGATCGTGTAGTTGAGGTGGTAGAAAGAGGAGGCACTGTTTTGGTACCTGCATTTGCTAATGGCCGCTGCCAGGACATTCTCATGCTCCTTTGGAAGTCACAGTTAGACCTCAATGTCCATTTCGATGGGATGGGGAAGCGCATCACGGACACGTTCATGGCGCACCCTGACTATGTTGCTGATGTTGATGGATTGAAAGACGCATATCGTTGGTCAAAACGGGTGAGCAGCAAGTCAGACCGTAAGAAAGCACTCGACGCTGACGTCATTGTGACCACTAGTGGTATGCTTGACGGTGGCCCTTCTCTATGGTATCTCAACCGTCTTCGCCGCGATCATAGGAATGCCATTCTGTTGACTGGTTACCAAGCTGAAGGAAGTGGCGGGCGCATGCTCGTGGAGAGTGGCAGGTTGCCGATATTTGGTAATATTACTGATATATCACTAGAGGTGGACCGATTCACCCTTTCCAACCACGCGAGTCAATCTCAACTTCTTGAGTTCGCCCTGGCCACCAAGGCAAAGGATGTGGTATTGTTTCATAGTGACCCGGACACCCGCCCAGCCCTTGCTGCATTGTTAGAGAAGAAAGGCGTGCGCACCCATCTCCCCTCTAATCATCAATCATTCACCATTTGACTCTCTTACAGTCGCTTCGAGGGTATGTGCCAACGGTCTAATAGGGCATCATGTCTCCGCGAGAATGGTTCTGATGGCGAGGAGGCGGGGCAGGAAAGCAGCATCCAAGGCGGGAGCTGCTGGCGGCAAGCGCAAGCGACGCAAGCGCAAGATGAAACTCACCCTACGCAGTCGCGGCATCAAGAAGAAGAAAGACGCATATCGCGACAAACTTGGGTGGACCACTACCGGTACAAGCCAGGCAGCGGCCGACGCTAAGGAAGCAGACCTCCCGGAAATTGTAACACACCAATGCTCGATGTGTGGTGCGATGAATAGGATTCCACGCCCCAAGCGAGATCGATACAAAGTCATCTGCGCCAATGAAGACTGTGGCCACGAAGACGAGATTTGATTTCGGTTCGAATGGGCCCTCGCGCGTACATTAGACCCACACCCCACTCATCTCGATAATACGTTTAGAGGCGGCGATGAGAAGGACCCCAACCAACAATCTCCGAACAACCACTTGAGGGGCCGCAACCGCCCCATAACGCGAACCAACAAACCCACCGAGCAGAACCGCGCAGATGAACGGGGCTAACATTTCCAGTTCTAACAACATCTGCCCCGAAGCGATGGAACCGGTGAGTCCAGCGAGAGAATTCACCCAGATGAACATGGCACTGGTGGCCGCAGCTTGTTTTGGTGTTGCTAGGCGCTTGAGTAGTAGGATGGGTGTGAGAAATATCCCACCCCCAACCCCAACGACCCCACTTACTAGACCAATTAATCCCCCAAGCGGAGCAGCAGTTTTTACATCCAGGATTTCCAACTCATCACTAGATTCTGGAGTGGATATACCCCACAGGCGCCATGCCGCCCACAGTAAAGTGAGTGAGAGCAACAGATCGTAGACATCACCTCCGATACTGAGGTAGCCACCCAACAGAGCCAAGGGTATACTGGCGGCGATGAAGGGGATGGTGAGGCGCGGTACGTGATACCCCTCGCGATGATAGTGCCAGAAAGCAATTCCCGCAACTACTAGATTCAGACACCATGCATGTTGTTTCAACCACACATCTTCCATCGATGCCAATGTTGTCATTGAGAGTAACGCGAGATATCCGGAGGCACCACCATGGCCAACAGACGCATACAGGGTGGCAATTATCAGCAGGCCGAACAGCAACAGAACGAACATCAATCCGTCCATCACTCACTTACTTTCGTCTAATATCCTTCAACTCTTCCAAAGGCGCCATGCGACGGAATCAAGCAGGAGCGCCCGTTGCCTCTAGCCGATGGAGATAGGGGTGACCATCGAACGGGCCTTGGAACTGGCTGGAGAGATCACGATACCCTGTGCTACCGAAGAGGTACCATTGAGCGCAGCACATAACCGGGTGCTCGCCAATCCCTTGGCCGCTCTCATAGACGACCCCCCTTTCGATAACTCAGCAATGGATGGGTGGGCCGTGCGCGCTTCTGATTGCACATCTGATTCCATCTGTTTGGAAATAGTGGGCTCCGGTCAAGCGGGGGGCGCAATATCTCCACCAGTTAGTGAGGGTGAAGCCGCGCGGGTGATGACTGGGGCGGAGGTTCCTTTCGGCGCCGATGCGATTGTGATGATAGAGGATAGCGAATCAGATGGTGAAGTTGTTCGGATTACTGGGCCGGCCCGCCCCCATTACATCCGCCGCCGCGGAGAGAATCTCTCGAAAGGAGATCAGGCACTATCTATAGGGACACAACTCACACCAGCTCGTCTCGCGCTCGCTGCTACCATGGGGCACCAAACAGTACCGGTGGTTGTCCCACCTAAAGTGGCTGTAATCGGAACCGGGAATGAGTTGGTTCCCCCGGGCGAGCCTCTGGCTGCCGGCCAACTATGGGAATCAAACACATTCGCACTAGGCGCCTTGCTGCACCGGCTTGGCTGTGCATGCATCCGCTACCCCCTCGTCACCGATGATTTGGACGCCCTCAAAACCACATTTGATACCGCAGCAGAGGATTGTGACGTTATCATCACTAGTGGTGGTGTGAGTATGGGCGACTGGGACTTAGTACGTCGATTGATGGAAACTGAAGGAGATGTACGATTCTGGCGTGTTCAAATCAGGCCGGGGGGCCCCCCTCTGTTTGGTCTGTGGAATGAAACCCCGTTGTTCGGCCTACCAGGTAACCCTGTCAGTAGCCACGTAACATTCCTGATGCTGGTTGCCCCATGGATTGCGTCCACCCTCGGCTATCATACTGAAGCCGGCCCCAAACTCGCAGACAGAGTTAGGGTTAGACTGCTCGACCAGGTAAAGGGCGCCCCTGGAAAACTAGCGCTAAAACGCATCCACATCTCTACTGAGGGTGACGAATTAGTAGCCCGAGTTCGAACCCATCAAGGCTCAGGTAATCTACACAGTCTAGTTGCTGGTAATGGCATGACTCTTCTTCCTCCTGATACTGATGGGCACGTCGATGATGTGATCGATGCCCTTTGGCTCAGGGTGTAGAATAGCAGGTGCTTATATCACTATTAGAAACACAGATGCAAGGACCAATCTAAGAATAGTAATGGCGCCCAATGCAACGAGAATCCAAGCCAAAATCAGGTTAACCCATGCCCACATTGCAGACTCTCCTTTCGATTCCTTGTTCTTTCTGTCTTGGTTGTAGTATAATGCAGAAAACACGAATCCACCAGTTGCCATTGAACAACCCAGCCCGGACACGACAACCGCGACACCCATAATTGCGCCTAAATTTCCGAAAGAGGCCGAAGTTGCTGCCACATATACGAATCCCGGACTCAATACAAAA
>CAXEUS010000118.1:0-2793 GCA_963999385.1 uncultured Candidatus Poseidoniales archaeon
AGCGACCCGGTTTCAGATGGCAGACCCGCTGGGTGGCCAATCCCTCGAACCACTCCAGTATCCCAGCACCGGAGAAGCGGAAGAACCCCATGTGCGAGACATCGAACAGTCCGGCGTTAGCCCGTGTAGCCAAGTGTTCTTCACTGATGTTGCTGTACCATATCGGTAATTCAAATCCGTGGAAATCGACAAGATTGGCTCCGGCAGCAGCATGCTCATCGTAGAGTGCCGTGCGCGCCAACTCTCCCTCTCCCATACCCCGCCGACCTCCGAGTGGCGCTTGAGCATGGCGCCCCTCACTTGACACCTGAACTCTGGGATACTGCAGCGAGCAGGCGAGCAATATGCTAAGAGCAGGCGGGGGTTGAGGGTGATTCGTGACCATCAAGTTCCGCGAAGGTGCGACCCCGGGAGTTGTGCCAATGCTCTCCTTTGGCCCGCAACACGACAGGCCCCAGGAGGATGGCGTGAAATTGCAGGTCATCGATGAGTTGTGCGTCGGGTGCAACTATTGTCTGATGTCATGCCAGGATGATGCTCTCATAGTCGAAGGAATCTGTGAAGTTCTACTGGATAAGTGTACAGATTGTCTTCGTTGCCTGATGTGGTGTCCCACGGGCGCACTCGTCTACGAGTGAGGTGTACTCAATGGCTGACCGGAAGAAGGCGCTCGTGGTAGGCTCCGGCATCGGCGGGCTGACCACCGCAGCTAGATTGGCGCAGGAAGGACGACTCGATGTCGAGGTCGTCGAACGGATGTCATTCCCGGGAGGTCGGTTCACCCAACACGATCACGATGGGTTCGCAGTACCCACCGGTGCGGTGCATATGGTGCCTCACGGACGCAAGGGGCCAATGGCCAAACTTCTGTTCAACAAGCGTTCCAAAGGTGGATTGGACCTCAAACGGCATGGATTCGAGTTCTTGCGCACAGGTCGTTATGCGGGCTGGGTGAAGAATGGTGAGCGCCGCGCGGCAAACGGTCCGATTGGCGTGATGCGCTGGTTTTCGGCCAAGGACAAGTTGAATCTCCCCCGTCTACTCTCTGCGCGAGCGCGCAAACCGTGGGATGTAGGGGCCGAAGAGGAACCCGACGGCGATGCATGGATGCGACGCCATTTCAGCGGTGATATGGTTGATTTCCTCGATGCATTCGCCAACTTCGCCATCAGCCTGCGTTTCCATCAGATGCCAGCATCGACAGTCGTGCGCATGTTGCAGAACTGCTTCTGGCTCGACCGACCAAGCATCCCTAAGGGAGGCTGTAAGGGTGCGATTGAGGCCTTGCGCAAGGACCTCAAGGAGAACGGCGCCAAAGTTCGCCTCTCACACGAGGTTTCAGAAATTCTGCCTGGTGATGCAGAGGAGACGACCAAGGGACATCGCTTCGCGGTGGGTCTGCGCCGCCGGGGAAGGCAGGATCCGGACTGGATTGGGGCAGATGCAATCGTATTCAACGGCGGCCACCCCAACCTCATCAAGGCACTATCCGACGATTTCGCAGTTGACAAATCGGTGATGCAGCAGATTGAGCAGACCCGCGCTGTTGGTGGTATCGGCTTCGTGTTCGCTCTCGATGACGACATTCCCGACCGTGACAGCGGTGTGACCATGCTCACCGACACCGAGCGTATCGGCGGATACGTTCTGCCGACATTCTCTGAGCCGGCGCTTGCCCCCGAAGGCAAGCACATGATGATTACACACCAGTACGTTCCCTCCTCCGATATCCAATCAGAGATAGCCAAGGGTCGTGAGGAACTGCACGAGAAGATACCGTGGCTGTCCGACCATGGCGAGGAATTGTGCGTGCACGCCTACCACCGGAACTGGCCGTGCAATCGCTCACCACAGGGTGCAGAACTCCCAGCGGACATCGGAGTCGACGGAATCAGGTTGGTCGGTGATGGTGTCAAGGGACACGGATGGATGATGGTCGAGGGTATCGCCGCTAACGTCCCCCATGTCGTCGACGACATCAATGCGATGACCAGCAACAACTCTTGAACCATCGATGATGCGCCTCATTGCGCGAAGGGTTGCGCGCGCAATCATCAAGACACTGATTCGGTAGCCTGACACCGATGACTCATCCGGAAAACGAGCCGGTCCTCGAATATGGGCCGGGAAGCGAAGAGAGAGAAGCGCTGCAAAAAGAACTGGCACAGCAGGCATCTGAAGTCGTAGAGATCCCCTGCATCATCAATGGCGAGGAGGTGTTCACAGGTGACACCATCACACAGGTGATGCCACACGACCATGGCCATGTGCTCGCAACCGTTCACCTCGCTGGAGAAGCGGAGGTTAGAGCAGCCTGCGAGGCAGCGGTCGCCGCACAGGAATCTTGGATTTCCATGGGTTTGGAAGCGCGCTCGGAGATTTTTCTGCGCGCCGCCGACCTGCTCGCCGGGAAATGGCGCATGCCCGTGAACGCTGCGACTATGCTCAATCAGAGCAAGACCGCCTTCCAGGCTGAGATAGACAGCGCCTGCGAACTCATCGACTTCTGGCGCTTCAACGTGCACTATGCATCTGAGTTCCACGACCAGTTGCAGCCGCTGGTGAGCCCCGAGGGATTCGTCAACACGACCGAGATCCGTCCGCTCGAGGGGTTCGTACTCGCAATCACTCCGTTCAACTTCACCAGCATCGCTGGGAACCTGCCCACAGCACCTGCCCTCATGGGAGGTACGGCAGTGTGGAAGCCGAGTCGTAACTCGTATCATTCCAACTACAAACTCATGCAACTGATGATGGAAGCAGGAATGCCTCCCGGTGTGGTCAACTTCGTGC